>JANXGZ010000242.1 GCA_024958995.1 Methylococcales bacterium
CCAGCACGATCAGTGCCCAGGAAATTGAAAGATCGCTGGTACTTCCCTACGAAGGGGAGAGCAAGGTCAAGGTTCGCCACAGCATGGACATGGATGGCATGATCATGAACGAGAACAAGGACCGGCTGCCGGACGGATGCAGGGAGATTTCCGGTGACCTCCAGTTTACCGTCCATGCTGGACGCAAGTACGCCGCACGGTTTCCCGGGAAAATGTTTGCCTATGACCAGCAACAATGGGACGTCGACCCGTGCAGCCGGATTACCGTGAAATTTGTGAACGATGACCACATTCGCCATCAGTTCATGATTCACGGTTTGCCGGAATATCTTTACCCACCTACGGGAATGTTCACTATCGAGGTCACTGGTCCCGGTAGCAAGACTGCGAGCTTTATTGTGCCGAGCGAACCCAAAACATTCCTGGTCCACTGCGAACTTGCGCAGCACATGGAAAAAGGCATGAAGGCGCAGATGAAAGTGGCGCAAGGAGACGGGGAGATTGCCAGCATCCCGGGTCTCACGCCAGTCGTGAATCCGGATAGCTACCGAGTGGACTGGACAGCTTCTAGGTGGGTTTACTTGGTGCTGGCCACGTTGGCGGGTTTGGGAACTGTACTCGGGTTTCGGTTTTACCGGCGAGACAAGGCAGGCCAATAGGATTATGCATTGGGACTGGGACGATCAGACAAAACGAGAAAATAGGGCGCCATGATTGAAACGCGCGATCTGACGAGATTATACGGTGACTTCAAGGCCGTCGAAGACGTTTCCTGCAGAATTGAATCGGGCGAGATCGTCGGATTGCTGGGCCACAATGGCGCCGGTAAGACAACCATCATGAAAATGATGACCGGGTATTTGGAGCCGACCTCCGGTTCGATTTTAGTCGATGATCTCAATATTGCCAATGATCGTTTGGCAATCCAGCAACGAATCGGATATCTGCCCGAGAATTGCCCGCTTTATCCAGACATGACAGTGATCGATTTCCTGGATTATGCGGCGGGTTTGAGGGGGCTCACTGTTGAGGCCCGGAAGCCGGCCATACGCATGGCCATCAGGCGAATGGAGCTCGAGGACAAGGCAACTCATCTGATCAGTACGCTATCTCGGGGTTACAGGCAGCGGGTCGGTGTTGCTCAGGCAATTCTGAAACAGTCCGACATCCTGATCCTTGACGAGCCTACGAATGGGCTGGATCCCTCGCAGATTCAGCACATGCTCGACCTCATCGTCGAGCTGGGTAGGGAGTCTACCGTGATCCTGTCGACTCATATTCTGCGCGAGGTCGAAGCGGTTTGCGATCGGGTCTTGATTATTCGCAATGGTCGGCTAGCGGTTGATTCGAGAATCAAGGATCTGGAAAAGGGACAAAAACTTATTCTGGTGATTGATGCCGCACCGGGGATCGCTGTGGAGAACCTTCTGCGGATTGCCGGTGTTTCCTCCGCCGAGTTCCTTCGCAGCAGCGAAGACCGCTACCATTACGCGCTGGAATTTGCGGTTCTGGACGGCTCGGTGGATGAAATGTCACACCCTGTCGCGAGAACTGTACTCGATCTGGGGTATCGACTTTTTGGTCTGACCCCCGAAAAACGTGATCTTGAGGGTGTTTTTAACGAGGTCAATGCCACCGACAGGGATACGGGGGGGCATCAGGATGCAGCGTAGGATCAACCTGGTTGCAAGAAAGGAAATCGCGGGATTTTTTGCTTCACCAGCCGCCTTTATCTTTTTCGGGGCCTTTCTGGTCGTGACCCTCTTTGTTTTTTTCTGGGTTGAAAAATTTTTCGCCCGGAATATTTCCGATGCGAGACCTCTTTTCGAATGGATGCCGGTATTGCTGATCTTCCTGGTCTCCGCGTTAACGATGCGGATGTGGAGCGAAGAAAAGCGAACGGGGACACTGGAATTTCTGTTGACGGCACCGGTCAGCCCGGTTGATTTCGTACTGGGCAAGTTTTTCGCCTGTATGGGACTTGTGGCAATTGCTCTGGTACTGACCTTCCCGGTACCGTTCACGGTTAGCTATCTTGGCAACCTTGATTGGGGGCCTGTCTTGGGTGCCTACATTGCGACTCTTTTTCTCGCCGGTGCGTATACAGCGATCGGTCTGACCGTCAGCGCGCGGAGCGACAATCAGATTGTCAGCCTGATTACAACGGTCTTGGTGTGCACGCTGTTTTATCTGCTTGGGTCTGACACCATAACTCAACTGTTCGGCAACACGCTGAGCGAATTCTTTAAGATGCTGGGAAGCGGGTCAAGGTTTTCCTCCATTACCCGGGGGGTGATCGACTTCCGGGATCTTTACTATTATCTCAGTATCATTGGCATCTTCCTGTGCCTGAATGTCTATTTCTTGGAATCGGGTCGATGGGATAGGGAAACGAAAGAGCCGTCACATCTTCGCTGGCGCATTTTGGTCACCCTTATGGTGGCAAATTTTGCCGTGACGAACCTGTGGTTGCAAAAAGTGACCTGGGCCCGGATCGATCTGACAGAAGGAAAAATTTATTCGATTTCGAATGCGACCCAGCATTACCTGGATCAGTTACAGGAGCCATTGCTAATCCGGGGTTATTTCAGCGCCAAAACGCATCCGCTGCTGGCGCCATTGGTACCTCAACTTCGTGATTTGATACTGGAATACGAGGTTGCCAGCGGCGGTAAGGTGCGTGCGGAGTTCGTCGACCCGTTGGAGCATCCAGAATTGGAACAAGAGGCCGGGCAGAAATACGGCATCAAACCCGTCCCCTTCCAGATTGCAGACAAGTACCAGGCATCGCTGGTGAATTCGTACTTTGATGTATTGGTTCAGTATGGTGACCAGTATCAGATTCTCGGATTCAGGGATCTGGTCGAGGTGAGATCGGCGACTGAAACGCAAATGGACGTAGAGTTGCAAAACCCGGAATACGAGATCACTCGATCGATCAAGAAGGTGCTTTACGAATACCAGAGTGCCGGCGACCTGTTTCTGGAGCTGAAAAATCGTGTTCGTTTTACCGCCTATGTTTCTAGAGACTCGGTGCTTCCAGAAGGGTTGGCCGGCTATCGCCAGGAGATTGCAGCGGTACTTGAGGAGCTAAAAGGCAAGTCTTCCGGAAAATTTGTATATCGGTTCGTCGATCCTGACGAA
>JANXGZ010000201.1 GCA_024958995.1 Methylococcales bacterium
CCTACGTCTTCGTACTGGTGCTCGGACACTACTTTCTGCACGAGAAACTGAATCCGGAACAATGGACTGCCATTGCCGTGGTGGTGTTCGGAACTCTGCTGATCCTGACGATTGGTCCGGCGACGACCGGCCAGCCGACAAACATCAGCAATATCCTCGCTCTGACGGTCGGTTCCCTGAGTCTGGTTGTCCTACTCATTGCAATTCCCTCGTGGTACAGGAACCCGAATTACGAATTGTTCTACGCGGTCTGCACCGGCGTCTGCTTCGGTTGCGTGGAAACCTACCTCAAGGCGACAACAAACATGGTCGCTACGGAAACAGGCAGCTTCTCGATATTTTCCGTTCGGGACGTACTGGGTTTTCTCTCGATCTGGCCATTTTTTGTGATGTTTCTGTACGGTGCGGCAGGTTGGATATTTCTCCAGATTACCTATTCCCATGGCAACGTGTCGATCACCATACCGTTGGTAGCGGTCACCCAGCGCCTGGTTTCCATGTTCAGCGGTTACTATGTCTACGGCGAACATTTCGGGGTCGTTAAGCTGCTCGGCGTGATTACAATCGTCCTCGGTATTCTGATGCTCGTTGTTTCGACCTTGCGCATCCGGGAACCAAAACCGGCATGAACCTCTACATTCTGTTGACTTTACTGTGCAGCTTTCTGTTTGCCGTCGGGGCGGTATTGTGCAAGTACGGCATGAAAAGCCTAGAGGGGCAGGGGCACCCTAATGTGCTGAAGCTGGCCTGGTTTCTGGTTCGGAACAAGACCTGGTTTCTTGGCGTGATCGTGTCGCTGTGCACCAACGCCGCTGTTCTGCAAATCCAGGCGGCTCTCGACCTTTCCATCGTTCATTCCTTGCTTACGACCACCTATATTTTTACGCTTTTGCTAGGTTACCTCTTTCTCAATGAGAAACTGAGTCGTATCCAGTGGTTGGGGACCTCCACCGTAATTCTGGGGACTACCGCGATCATCTTAATTGACCAACCGGTAACCGGTGGAGCCACCAATGTGGATAACCTGATGTGGCTTTCCGGCGTCTCGCTGATACTAATTTCGATCCTGTTGGTCATCGCCCGTACCTGCCAATCCATCAACTACGAGATTGCATACGCGCTGTCGGCCGGAATTGCCTTTGGCAACTGCCAGGTCTTTGTCAAGGCTTCAACCAACATGATTGAGGATCAAGTTGGATCCTTCTCCGTCCTTTCCCTGCAAAGTCTCTCGGAATTCCTTCATATCTGGCCTTCACTGGCTCTGCTGGTGTTTTCGGTCACCGGATTCCTGTGCATGCACATTTCTTTTTCGCAGGGCAAGGTTTCAATATGCGTTGCTCTGCTGGTCGTTATTTCAAGGACAATCTCAACCTCAAGCGGTTATTATGTCTACGGCGAACATTTTTCGGCCATGAAGATCATTGGAATCCTGGTGATCCTAGCTGGCCTTTTCGTGATCACCCTGTCGTCTGTGAAAAAAGAAAATGCGGTCATCAATACAGCTTGAGGAATTTCTATTGGACAACCCTGACAATAAAAAAACGGGTTTGCGGCAAGAACGCCTCCACCGGCGAATAGAAACTGGAGTTCCTCGGGAGTGACTTTCTATAGTTTAATCGTGTTGTTCTGTGCTTTTCTGTACGGAGTGAGCGCAGTCTTGTGTAAACGCGGCCTGCAAAGCAAAATCGATATCCGATCATTGACGCTTGCGAGACTGCTGGTCTTCTTACTCACGAACCGGATCTGGATCCTGGGCGTCTGTCTTAGCTTCGTGACCAATTTCGCGATCATTGAAATTCAATCGTTCATCGATATTTCAGTCGTTTATCCAATCCTGAACTTTTCATACGTGTTCGTGATCCTGCTGGGATGGACCTACCTTGATGAAAAACTGTCCCGATGGCAGGGACTTGGAATCTTCACCGTGATCCTGGGTACGGTTCTCATTATCTTCATAGAACAGCCGGTCACCGGGTCGGATACACGATTCGACAGGCTGCTTGTTTTCAATGCAGTGTCGCTAATGGTGATAGTCGGACTGGTTGTTACGGCCTATCGGCAGAAGGTCAACAA
>JANXGZ010000206.1 GCA_024958995.1 Methylococcales bacterium
GGCCTTGCTCTTGGGTCGGCCAAGAAAAGGGGTTTCATCGCTGGAGCTGATGTCAAGGAGTTCACCCGGATCAGGGGGTTTGAAGACGCGCACGCCATGCTTTGCCGCGGGCAGCAGGTTATGAACCGCATTGAGGCGTTACCCTTTCCGACCGTTGCCGTAATCAATGGATTTTGTCTTGGGGGAGGCTTGGAACTAGCCCTGGCCTGCAACTTCCGTGTTGCAACGGACGATCCGTCGACTCGGATCGGGTTTCCGGAAGTGAAGCTGGGTATTCATCCGGGGTTTGGTGGCACTGTCCGTTCGATCAGGGTTCTTGGACCACTGGTTGCGATGAACCTGATGCTGACCGGAAGAACCGTTGATGCGCGGAAAGCACAGAAAATTGGTCTGATTGATCATACCGTACCGGCAAGGTTACTGCGGAAGTCTGCGGAGGAGGTGATCCTGCATCCTACTCGGGAAAGAAGACCTCGTTTTTGGATCAAGGCTCTGAATCGTCAGCCGCTGCGCTCGGTGGTTTCGACCCAGATGATCAAGCAGGTTGCCAAGGAGGCAAAGCGGGAACATTATCCAGCGCCCTATGAACTGGTCGAACTCTGGCGCAGATGTGGTGGAAATGAAAAGGTTTTGATGGACGAGGAAGCCAAGTCGGTTGCTCGCCTAAGCACCAATCCGACGGCTCGCAACCTGGTCAGGGTGTTCATGCTGCAGGATATGCTCAAGTCGGGGGCGGACAAGTCGTTGATCTGTCCGGCGCACGTTCATGTTGTTGGTGCCGGGGTTATGGGAGGTGATATCGCGGCGTGGTGTGCCCTACAGGGTCTCAAGGTCACTGTGCAGGACACGAATAGGACAGGGCTGGCGAAAGCCTTACAGCGAGCCAACAAGTACCTTGCACGACGATTCCGCGGCCGCAAGCATCTCGCGAATGCTGTCATGGATCGCCTGATTCCGGATGAACGAGGGTTGGGCGTGGGAACTGCGGATGTCATTATAGAAGCGATATTCGAAGACATTGACGCCAAGCAATCCCTTTACCGGGAACTGGAGCCCAAAGCGAGGTCCGATGCGCTTTTTGCCACAAACACTTCTAGTATTCGGTTGGAAAACCTGAGCCATGGCATGCGGAATCCTGGTCGACTTGTCGGCCTGCATTTCTTTAATCCGGTGGCAAAAATGCCGTTGGTGGAAGTGGTACGGAGCCCGCAGACCTCGCCGGACGTGGTCGAGCAGGCCATGGCCTTTGCTCGCCATATCGACAAGTTGCCGATCATTGTTTCCAGTTCCCCGGGTTTCCTGGTGAACCGGGTTCTGATGCCTTACCTGCTGGAAGCTGTCAACATGCTGGAAGAAGGGGTTCCCAAAACGGTTGTCGATCGTGCAGCAACCGATTTCGGCATGCCGATGGGTCCAATTCGGCTTGCCGATACGGTCGGTCTGGATGTGTGTCTTTTTGTTGCCGGCATCCTGTCAAGGGATCTTGGGCTGGAGGTACCGGAACGTCTTCGGCAACTGGTCGACAAGGGTTTTCTCGGAAGCAAATCAGGAAATGGTTTTTACCGCTATAGGAATGGAAAAATCGTCAGGGAGAAAGAACCGGCTTACCTCGGGGAGTTGGCTCCGATACAGGCGAGGCTGGTTAAATGCCTGACCAATGAAGCCGAAACCTGTCTCCAGGAAAAGGTGGTTGAGAATAGTGATCTGCTGGATGCTGGCATCATTTTCGGGACCGGTTTTGCACCCTTTAGGGGCGGGCCATTGCATTATCTGCAGGGGCAGAGAAGTTCAGCGCAGAACTAGTTGTTGCTGTTCGTTCCTCCAGAGGCTTTCGGAGTCTCACCGTTCGGTTTCTGGCTGTATAATCCTGCTTTTGGCATGTCAGGCCGCTGAACTTTTTCCATGAAGAATATCCTATTTTTCCAGTATCCCATAGCATGGCGGACGTACTGATACAGTCTCTGTCGCAACTGTCTGCAGGGATCAGAAACGGCTCCCTGAGAGCTGAAGAATTGCTGAGCGCAGCCGTTTCAAATCACCAGAGTTCCGGTGATTCCCTCGGTGCGTACATTGCATGGGATCCGGGTCGGGGACTCGAGCAGGCGCGGGCCGCCGATTTATCGCATGCCGCTGGTACGTCTGC
>JANXGZ010000129.1 GCA_024958995.1 Methylococcales bacterium
GCTTCTCAACACCGATAGCGACATCAATCAGACTTCGCTACCCAATTATGTACCGCAACGCCCGATGGAAGAACTCGCGCACGAATATGTCGAGGCATTCGCGGCGGTTTATGACCCGGATCGTTATTTAGACCGAGTCTACCAGTGCTTTTTGAAGCTCGGACCGCCAGGGAAACAGGGGTCGAGTTCAGAACTCGTATTTCCGTCCTGGATCGAGGTTCGGGCATTGTTGATCCTGATGTGGAGGCAAGGTATCGTCCGGGGTACTCGATGGAAATTCTGGCACCATTTGTTCAGCATTGGGATCCGCAACGGGGTGGTATTGCCTCACTACGTTGCGGTTTGTGCGCACTATGAACATTTCATTGAATACCGAGACATCGTAAGGTCCGAGATTGAAGGCCACCTCGATCATCTTAGGAGGGCCGATGTTGATCAGAATGTTGCCGACAAGGAGGCCAGTGCGCACCATCCCGTACTGGAAACGATGGATGCTTAATTCTTTTTGAGACGAATACCATGCGCTGCTTGCTCGTATATCCAAAATTCCCGAAGACATTCTGGTCGTTTGAAAGCGTTTTAGAACTCATTGACCGGAAGGTAACCCTGCCTCCATTGGGTCTGGTCACGGTGGCTGCCATGCTGCCCCAGGAATGGGAATATGAGCTGGTTGACTGCAATATCCGCCCGGTCACTGACGAAGAATGGGAATGGGCAGACCTCGTGGTTTGTTCGGCCATGGTGGTCCAGAAGGAGGATTTGTACGGCCAGATCCGGGAAGCAAAGCGACGGGGCAAGTCAGTCGCGGTTGGGGGTCCCTATGCTACCTCGGTTCCGGAAGACATGCACGAGGCCGGAGCCGATTTTCTAGTGCTCGACGAAGGCGAGATCACCATTCCATTGTTTCTCGAAGCATTGGAACGCGGTGAGACCTGCGGTGTTTTTCGCTCCGACGGGGTTAAACCGGATGTTACCCAAACTCCGGTCCCTCGGTTCGACCTGTATGAACTGGATGCTTACGATTCTTTGTCGGTCCAGTATTCTCGCGGCTGTCCGTTCCTTTGTGAGTTCTGCGACATCATCAATCTGTATGGCCGCCGGCCCCGGACCAAGACGCCCGACCAGATGATGGCGGAATTGGATACACTCTACGAATTGGGCTGGCGCCGATGCGTTTTCATGGTCGATGATAATTTCATCGGCAACAAGAAGAATGCAAAGGGGATGCTTCGAGTCTTGCTAGGCTGGCAGGAAGATCACGGCTATCCGTTCTCCTTTATGACAGAAGCCTCAGTAGACTTGGCTCTGGACAAGGAACTCATGCGGTTGATGGTTGCCTGCAATTTTGAATCGGTCTTTCTCGGCATCGAAACCCCGGACGAAGAAAGCCTCAACCTGACCCGAAAATACCAGAATGTCCGTAGCCCGCTGGCGGAATCGGTGGATACCATCATTCGGGCCGGCCTGAGGCCGATGGGCGGTTTTATCATCGGGTTTGACGGAGAAAAACCCGGTGCCGGAGAGCGGATCAATCGCTTCGTGGAAGAGACCGCGATCCCTACGCCGGTCATTAGCATGTTACAGGTACTGCCGAATACGGCGCTATGGGACCGGTACAAAAAGGAAGGGCGACTGCTTGTTGAACAAGGAGGAGGGGATATTAACAATACCACTCTGACCAACTTCGTTACCGAGCGCCCGGTTGATGAAATTGCCAAGGAATTCGTCGAATCCTTCTTGACAGCCTACGATGAAAATACTTACATAGACCGAGTCTATCGATGTTTTTTGAAGCTGGGTGCTCCGGTCAAGACCCGGTCATTTCAGGGGTGGGTGATTCCAGAACTCTGCGAGATTCGGGTGTTGCTCACGGTTATTGTTAGGCAGGGTATTTTAAGGAAAACGCGCTGGAAATACTGGCATCATGGGTTCAGCATCCTGTTCAGAAAGCCTGCCGTTCTTCGCCATTACCTGATCCTTTTAGCGCATTATGAGCACCACGTGGACTTTCGGCATTTTGTCAGTGAGCAGATCAGGACTCAACTAGAAAACCTCAAAAATCAGTGCAGGGAACCGGCTTCGATGTCCAAGACTCGATCAGAGAATGAGGTTGAGAAACTGCCAGAAGAAGCATTGACCGGCTGATCACACTCTGTCCAAAGTCCTAGGGATTAAGGCGAGGGTTGCCGGGGGATTGGCACTAGTGCCTGGCTGGTGTTCCCGGTGGTTGGGTAAGAGAGAAGGTGCTTCAGTAGTAACCAACACTGAAACGGTTGTTTTTCCAGCTGATCTTGGCGAAATTGCTCCAATCGCCGCCAAGGTTGCGCTGCCGAAGGTCTTTTTTCCATTCATAGGAAACCTCGACCGGTTTTGATTTGACCCGGAACACCGTGTCCTGCGTTCCGATCCCCAATTCGGCCGCCCAGTAAGCGGTTACCCTCTTGCTCAGCCTTTCGAATTCAGACTTTTCGAGAGGCTGGTGCATCGCGATGTTTGCCCACATGGAGTGGACTCGTCCCCAGTTAGGGGCTACGAATTTTCCGCTCTGGTCGACGAAAGGCACCCATTGTTCGTGGCCCGTGTCATCGATGTAAGTGAATGCCGTAATTTTTTCGTAGCCGTCGAAATGGTCGTGCATGTAAAGCGCGTGGGGAGTGATCCCGAGCAGCAAATGACTCGTCGTGGTGACCAGAACGGAAAGGTCGCTGGCCAGTTCAGCTGCTTGGTTGGTCCGGGTGTTGATTCCGAATCGTCCGATGAATCCGTAGTACACGGTTACATTCAACTGGAGCAGCAAGACCAGTAGCAGGAACCGGCAAATGGTTCGGCGATCTAATTTGCTGGCTTCTGCCGATTCATAGGGGCTTCTCGGGTTATTCAACCGGCTTGCTGGTCGAACCACCTGTTGCTGACTGCGACCGGGATAGATCCGGTGAATCAGGCTCAGGGACGTCATCAGCAGGTACAGAAAACCAGGCGGCAGGTTCCTGGAGCGAAGTATTTCGAATCCGCGGTAGATGTTCCCCGTTTGATCCACTGCAACGAAAGGGGTCATTGACTGGTTGCGGTATTCGTTGCCTAGGGCGGCCGGGAGTTCGGAAGCATCCGATACCGAATGATAGCGGCCGATGCCGCGTCCGTCGAAATGGTCAAGGATCATGGCCGTTTGTAAGGACCGGGGATCTCCTTTGCCAAAGTAGAAATGAATTCTGGGTTCTTGATGTCGGTATTGGCGGCCGAACCATCGCCACCATGCAAAGGGAACCAGGAGAATGTAGTGGGCCAGCATTCCAAGTCCGAATGGGTAAATGTTCAGGGAAACCAGGATCCCCAGATGAAAAAGACATCCCATCGTCAAAAGGGGAAGCCGGAAAGCGCGTTGATGGAAAAGAAACACGAAACACAACTGGAAAAGGATCAGGGAATACCCGACTATTTTCTGTATCGTTTCCAGGTTCAACCACCAGTCGAGATTTATGGGCGAGATGTAATAGGGCATTGTGCTCGGAACCCAGGATCCCAGTCCGTTCATCCAGAACGCTGCATGAAACTTATGCAGCCCGGCGTCAAGATAGAGTAGCCCGAGCGATACACCAAGCAGGATCGTGTAATGGATGACCGGCACAGTGGAATCAGGTCGGAAACCGGTATCGCTGGTCTGGAACTTGATTCGCAGGAGCAGGTTGTCTAAGGAGAACCTGCGTTCGGAGTTGGCGAAGATCAGCAGGAAACTGCTGCAGATCATCAGCTGGTCAAATCCTCCGTCAAAATCATGCCACATCGGGGTTAGGGCAAGAAACAGGACCCAGAACGAGTAGTTTGCAATTGCAGATGCACGGGTAAACAGCCCGACCATCAGGAAAAATGCGGACGCTGACCAGGCCAGTAGGGATAGTGAAACGATAGGACTGGCCGGGTCCAGGTAGGGGGTGTTGTCAAAGATAAGGTGCCTGAAGTGAAACAGGAAAATGATTTCCTGGAGTGCCACCATGCCGAAGAATATTCGGAACAGGGAAAGGCCAGTGGCGGGAACTCTGCGGTTAAGGCCAGATTCGACAAACGCTGTGAGACGGCATTTCATGGGATGTGCAATGGATTAGTGTTCGTAGCGAACAAAGCATACCTCAACCCATGCTCGACTTCTGTTCCGACACGAAAACAGGTTTTAGCAAAGAGCGAAGGGTTTTGAACGCAAATCAGGTGCAATTCTACAGCTGTTTGCTAGGGGTTTGGCGAGGCTAGAGATCATCTGAATTGACCCGTATCAGTGTTCGATCGATCAATACGGTTTGATTCGAAGAATCGCCGCCTCGTCGCCTGGGAATGCGGGCTGAACAGTCGGTTTGATGGCGAGGCAGAAATGGATTAATCACTACTTTAGTCCACCACGAGTACCAGAGACGTGGTAGATGATTCCAAAGCCATCGGCTTTTGGCATCGTTAAGCGCAATGCCCGGGTTTATACGGTGATTGTTCAACACGCGTCGGTCTACGTTGCTGGAAGCGGGGTTGTGAAATTGATCCAGTATCCGCGAATGGCTGTAGAGTCCGAGAGGGGTTGGTTGAGGTGAGGTATGCCAAACACTTTTTGATCCACCCTGAAGGGAATGAGTCTGTTCGTGAAAGCCGTCGTATTCATGGCTTCGAGTCTCAGGGCATTTTTCAACCTGTGTGTGGTCACGGAGCTGTACCCTGATACAACCCGTTAAAGTTGTGGGTTAAGCAAACCGAATTGAGTTTCAATAGTGGGCTGACCTGCGCTACAAATCACTGCTACGAATCGTTGGAAACGATCTGTTTCGGGCTTATTTGTTTTCAATGACCCTTGACTGTTCGGACAGGTCCTATCGATGGATCGGTCGGCGGAAGGGGTTTCCAGGACCCAAACTCTGAAACAGATATCGGGTTCAGAGTGCTGTCTGGCAGCCGACAAAGGCTTTTGAAGGACCGATTGGTCCCGGACGGGATCTCAATCGTACCGGTTTCAGGAACCGGGTCAGGGTTAGGCTGCGAACCGCTTGCCTGTAGCACCCAGTGTACTCTTGCCCAACAAGAGCACCTTAAATTCCAGTGCTACAAGCAACCGATCCTCTGGATCTATTACTCGTCGTCAGTAACAACCCATTTGAACAATCTGTAACCTCCGTAGCAGATAGCTACGAAAATAGCTGCGTAGACCGGATCTTTGAGGAGCTCTGCCCCTTCTAAAATTGCGCCCATGAATAAGTACCTTTAGGTTTTAATCGAAAATTTTTGGTCAGGTTGGTCTTTATTTCCGACCAACCGCCAGCGGCCAAGAATAAACTGAGCCGCAATGGTTTGTCAAATGAAGGATCGATGCAAGGCGGTTTGCTCAACCCCCCGGCTGTTACTTATCTTTTGATCTGAGTTTTGAGACCATGTCGCGCAAACTGATCCCTGAGATCAGATCAAGGACGCCACTCGGTTTTTTTGTGACGTACTTTGATCGAACCAGGTGAACCGCCAGTCCAGCCGTTATCAGAGGCACGAATTCCAGCACGATCGCCACCAGGCCCGTGTCGCCACCGGTTGCTTCGCCAATTCCTTCTCCGCCTACTCCCTTGGTTAAACCGCCGATGATCCCTTCAACCACGATGTAATTGATCATGTAGCCGAGTGTGATGCCTGCAAGGAAGATAATGGCTCCGAAGACGAACCACTTGATGGCATTTTCCTTTTCTTCTTCGGGTTTGGACTGGTTTTCTTGAATGACGCTTGTATGAAACCAGAATGCAACGCCGAACATGACTAAACCATAAATGGCTCCCATATGCTGACTCCTAATTGAATGTTGAATTGAATGTTGAATTGATTATTTCGTGAACCACTGGAAGGGGCCCATTTGCTGCTTGATGATCAGTGAATGGGTATCCATTTCGATTACGCTGAAGGTGGTGGTCCTGCCGGGCCTACCGACCGTGTCAGCAACGATTTTACCGTCTTTGACTCGGTAAGACGTCTGTACGTCAAGTATGCCGCCAGACAGTCGCTTGTCCTCGCCTTTCATGAGAAGAGCCCCATCTCTACGGAATTCCCAGCTTCCTGTGGAGAGACGTTTTTCCCCATCGATGTCCTTTGCCAATCCCGCCATGGCCCATCTACCGATTAACCCTGAATTGTTTTCCAGGGCGACCTCGGCATGAGCCGGGAAGCTAAGACCGATGACCAATGCGACAATGATCTGGAACTGTGTTTTTAGGTTCATAGTGGATGTTCGATTGTGTTTGCGTTGCCAGATTTCAAGCCCCGAGTGCATCGGGCCTGAGGGGGGAGGGCCTGAGGTCAGTTTTGAAGTCCTATGGATCAGAACAGTCTAATCGTATAATTATCACAATAATCCTGTACACAATGCAAGGAAAGCGCCCGGGACGGGTGTAAACAGATGGAACGGGCTGGAAACCCCGCGTGTCGTGACCGTGGGCGGTTGTCAAGGTTTCCTACAGAAAGGCTTTTGGTCTGTTTCCATCTGAAAGGATACAATACACGGCTGATTTTCATCTTCTTTCTGAAAAAGCTTATACACGAATGCACGCATCAGGCGCCAATACGGTCAACTTTGCGGAACTACTTTCCCGCCGAATTCTTTTTCTGGACGGTGCCATGGGCACCATGATCCAGACCTACCGCCTTGAGGAAAAAGACTACAGGGGCGAACGCTTTGCCGATTGGCATCGTGACGTGAAGGGCAACAATGATCTTTTGTCGCTGACCCAGCCGGAGATCATCAAGGCCATCCACAGGGCCTATCTGCAAGCAGGTGCCGACATTGTCGAAACCAATACCTTCAATGCGACCCGGATCGCGATGGCGGATTACTCTATGGAGTCGGTTTCGCATGAGATCAACCGGGAGTCTGCCAAACTGGCGCGGATTGTTGCGGATGAATTCGCTGAAACCACGCCGGATCGCCCCCGGTTCGTTGCCGGTGTCCTAGGGCCTACCAACCGAACGGCCTCGATCTCACCTGATGTCAACGATCCGGGATTCAGGAATGTTTCGTACGACGAACTGGCCGATGCATACTACGACTCGGTCGACGGGCTGATCCAGGGCGGGGCAGACATTGTCCTGATCGAGACGATATTCGACACACTCAACGCCAAGGCCGCGATCTTTGCCGTCGAGAAATATTTCGACGATCATCAGCTGCGGCGACCGGTTATGATTTCCGGCACCATTACCGACAGCTCCGGGCGGACCCTATCCGGTCAGACCGCGGAAGCTTTCTGGAACTCGGTAAGGCATGCCAAACCGGTTTCGATCGGTCTCAATTGTGCATTGGGTGCAGGAGAGCTCAGGCAATATATAGAAGAGCTTTCGACAATCGCCGACTGCAATATTTCTGCTCATCCCAACGCCGGCCTGCCCAACGAATTCGGAGAATACGATGAAACTCCCGAGCAGATGGCGGGGGAAATCGCCGAATGGGCCGAGAGTGGGTTCCTCAACATCGTAGGTGGATGTTGCGGAACCACCCCGGATTTTATTCGGGCGATTCGGTCCGCGGTCGAGGTCTTTGCTCCGCGGGAGAAACCGGACATTCCAGTCCAGTGCAGGCTGTCCGGGCTGGAGCCAATGAATATTGCTCCCGCCGCGCTTTTCGTCAATGTCGGTGAACGGACCAACGTCACGGGTTCGGCCAAATTCCGCCGTCTGATCAAGGGAGATGATTTCGAGGCAGCCCTAGACGTTGCGCGGGAGCAGGTCGAAAATGGCGCTCAGATCATCGATGTGAACATGGACGAGGGGATGCTTGAATCGAGGGAGGCGATGACCCGATTTCTTAGCCTAGTTGCCTCGGAACCGGATATCTCTCGTGTACCGGTCATGATTGACTCGTCCAAGTGGGATATTCTCGAGGCCGGACTCAAATGTATCCAGGGTAAGGGAATCGTCAATTCGATTTCTCTCAAGGAAGGCGAGGAAGCCTTCATTCACTATGCCCGATTAATTTCCCGTTATGGCGCCGCCGCCGTGGTGATGGCATTCGACGAGGAGGGACAGGCAGACACCATCGAACGGAAGGTCAGCATTTGTGCCAGGGCCTACCGGGTTCTGACCGAGAAAGTCGGTTTTCCAGCCGAGGATATCATTTTCGACCCCAACATTTTCGCGATAGCGACCGGGATCGATGAACACAATGGTTATGGCTCTGCCTTCATCAAGGCCATCCGGCAGATCAAGTCCACGCTACCGCACGCTCTGGTTTCCGGCGGTGTTTCAAATGTCTCGTTTTCTTTCAGGGGCAACAACCGGGTGCGTGAAGCGATCCATGCGGTGTTTCTTTACCACGCGATTCATGCAGGGATGGACATGGGAATTGTGAACGCAGGGCAGCTTGCGATTTATGACGATATTCCGGAAGACCTGAAGAACAGGGTTGAGGACGCGGTGATGAATCGCAGGGACGACGCCACGGAAAGGCTGCTTACCATTGCCGAAAAGTATCAGGGTGATGGATCCACCGTGGAAAAGAAAAAGGATCTGGAATGGAGAAAGTGGCCAGTCAACAAGCGGCTTGAACATGCGCTGGTCGATGGCATCGCAGATTTTGTCGAGCAAGACACAGAAGAAGCCCGCCAGGCCGCTGATCGTCCCTTGGAAGTGATTGAAGGCCCGCTGCTGGACGGGATGAATGTGGTGGGTGACCTGTTTGCGGATGGCAGGATGTTTCTTCCGCAGGTTGTGAAGTCGGCCCGGGTCATGAAAAAAGCAGTCGCTTACCTGCTGCCCTTCATGGAGGGCGAGGGAGATTCGGCGACCCATACCAAAGGCAAGATTCTGATGGCCACGGTCAAGGGAGACGTGCATGACATCGGCAAGAACATCGTTGGTGTGGTGTTGCAGTGTAACGGCTATGAAATCATCGATCTGGGCGTCATGGTCCCGGCGGAGAAGATCCTAAAAACGGCGCGTTCTGAGAACGTGGACATCATCGGTTTGAGCGGTCTGATTACTCCTTCACTGGATGAAATGGTTCACGTGGCCAGCGAAATGGAACGGCAGGGCTTCGATGTGCCACTGTTGATCGGTGGTGCAACCACTTCTCGGGCTCATACGGCAGTCAAGATTGAACAGAAATATCATGGGCCGACGGTTTATGTGACCGATGCCTCTAGGAGCGTAGGGGTCGCAGGAAAGCTGCTGAACCAGAAAACCAGGGAAGGTTACGTTGCGGCGACCCGAAAAGAATACGAAGGGGTTCGCCAGCGGCATTCGAAAAAGAAGGCGAAAGTTAGGCAGCATGGCCTGGTTGCGGCCCGGGAGTATCGCTTCGATGGCCAGTGGGCCGGTTTCTCGCCCGTGGTTCCGGCGGTTCTCGGTTTGCATTCGTTCGACGATTACCCGCTCGATCGGATCGCCGAATATATTGATTGGTCTCCTTTCTTCCAGACCTGGGAACTGGCGGGAAGTTACCCCGGGATTTTGGAAGACGTGATGGTCGGCGACCACGCGCGTCAGCTTTTTGAAGATGCCCGCCAGATGCTGCAACGGATCATCGATGAAAAATGGCTGCAGGCGCGTGCGGTCGTCGGGCTTTTTCCAGCCAACAGTGATGGTGATGACGTGCTGGTTTTTGCCGATGAACGCAGGACGGAAGAAGTTGCGGTTCTTCATCACCTGCGCCAGCAGAACGTGAAGCCGCCAGGGTTACCCAACTACTGCCTTGCTGACTTCGTTGCGCCAGCGGATTCAGGTATCGGGGATTACGTGGGTGGTTTTGCAGTCACGGCAGGCCTCGGCATTGAAGAACACCTGGAGGCGTTCGAAAAAGACCACGACGATTACAGTAGCATCATGCTGAAGGCCTTGGCAGACCGGTTGGCGGAAGCCTTCGCGGAACTGATGCATGAGCAGGTGCGAAAAGACCTTTGGGGCTATGCATCCAACGAATCGTTGACGAACGAGGAATTGATCAGGGAAGACTACCGCGGGATTCGGCCTGCGCCGGGTTATCCTTCCTGTCCCGATCATACCGAGAAGGAAACCCTGTTCTCGCTCCTCGATGTCGAGGCGCGAGCCGGCCTTTCATTGACGGAAAGTTTTGCCATGTATCCGGCTGCTTCGGTGTCGGGATGGTATTTTTCACATCCCGGTTCCAAGTACTTCAATGTCGGTAAAGTGGCCAGGGATCAGATCGAGGATTACAGTCGGCGCAAGTCCATTTCCGTCGAAAGTGCCGAACGCTGGCTGTCTCCCAGCCTTTCTTACGATCCCGAATAAAGGCTCTGGCGGACTGTGTTGATTCAGGTTATTTTCACCTGGTTTTTATTGCAGTAACTTTGCAAATACAGTGACCAGATTCATTGACCGAATGATCATGTTGCGGAGCGGAAGATGAAATTAACAGGCCTGTTCGTGATCGGTAACGTCTCCATAATTCAGATCATCCGGCAAACCTTGCCTCACTAGAAAATGTCCACCGTCCTGGTTACCGGAGCATCCGGCTTTACTGGCATTAACCTGGTTCCTGCCCTACTCCGGCAAGGTGTCCAGGTGCGTGTTCTGGCAAGGAGCGTGGCAAGCCGTGAAATCCTTGGAGAGATGGATTGCCAATGTGTGGTCGGTGATATTCGGGATCGAGACGCGCTTAGGCATGCGATGCGCGGTTGCGATCGGGTTTACCACCTGGCAGGGCTGGTGCCTTACTGGAGGAGCACTGAGGAGGAGGTTTACAGTGTAAACGCGGAAGGCACCCGAATGGTTATGCAGGCCAGTCTAGAGGCGGGAGTGGAAAGGGTGGTTCACACGTCGTCGACTGCTGCCATTGGGATTCCAGAATCGGGTGCGATCGCCACCGAGGAAACGCTGTTCGACGAGCGCAGCAGGCGCAGTTGGTATTCGAACAGCAAACGGTTGGCCGAAGAACATGTTAGGGAAGCTATCAGCAAAGGGCTCGATGCGGTCATTGTCAATCCCGGACAGGTGATCGGGCCGGGTGACCGGGGCATGTACATGGGCAATATCGTGCGTTTTCTGAAAAAAGGATTTGTTCGTGCGGTCACGGCTGGCGGTATGTGCATGGTCGATGTGGATGCCGTTGTGGCCGGATTGCTGGCGGCGGCCGAGAAGGGTCGTACGGGAGAGCGCTACATCCTGGGCGGGGAGAACCTGAGTTACATGGAGATCGCGGGAACTGTTGCCGAGGCCGTCGGGCGTCCCCCGCCGCGGCACGTGATCCCCGGCTGGCTATTGCCTCCGGCGGCGCTGGTTGTCGACGCACTGAACGCGATCAATCGCCAGTCGACCACCATCAGCGGCGAACACGTTCGCTGGGGATCGGACACCCTGTACTATGATTCCGGCAAGGCCATCGCCGAACTGGACTATTCGATTCGGCCCTTCCGTGAGGCTCTTTTCCGGGCTTTCGACTGGTATCTGGAAAACGGATACCTCGACTGATCAAGTGAGGCTTTTTGGCCTCGGGTTGCTTGTTGCCAGTCTGCAGGGTAAATTCCTAGGCCGAACCGAGTGCTATCGACGTACCGTGTCGTCGCAATGTTTTGAAATGTGATGCGATCGCCGACGACAAATTGGGGTTGCTGTTGTAGGGGACCCCATGCTTTTCCGCGACTTCCTTTACAATCCCTCGGATCGCGGGGTAATGCACGCTGCAGATTTTCGGAAACAGATGGTGTTCAACCTGGTGGTTGAGGCCACCCACGTACCAGGTCAGCAATCGGTTCGTGGTGGCGAAATTCGCGGTGGTTTTCATCTGGTGAACCAGCCATTCGTCTTCGATTCTGCCGTTGTGGTCAGCGGAAACGAATTCGGCTTCGTCAACTACGTGAGCCATCTGGAACACAACGCCCAGGATCCATCCGGCGACAAGGTGCATGACCAGGTATCCGGTCATGATCTGCCATACCGGCAGGTCGATCACTAACAGTGGAATCACCAGAGACCAGGCTAGGTGAAAGAGCTTGAAAAGGATTAATTGCTGGATTTCTGATCGCGGATATTTGGGCGGTCGGTACGGGCCAAGCCGGGGTGACCGGATATACTTGAAATCCTTGATGTAGACCCAGTTCAGGGTTGATAGGGAATACAGGAACCAGGCGTAAATGTGCTGGAACCGGTGATGCCAGTATCTTTTGGAGCCGGGTGACAGACGAACGAAAGGTTCGACGACGACAATGTCCTCGTCCATATCGATGACATTGGTGTAGGTGTGATGAATTGCGTTGTGCGTCAGTTTCCACAGGTAGCGGTTGCCGCCCAGGATGTCGTAGCTAACGCCAAGAAACTCGTTGATGCGCGGACTAGAGGTATAAGCGCCGTGCATGGCGTCATGCCCAATGCAAAACCCCGTTCCCGCATAGCCGATGCCCATCACTACGGCCAGTACCAGCATCGTTGCCGGTTCGAACTGGTTGCTGAGCAGCAAACCATAGCAACCGAAGGTGACGGCGACCAGCAGGCAGCTCTTCAGCACCATTTGGAAATTCCCTTTCTCGGACAGGTTTCGGTCGTTGAAGTAGTCGTGAACCCGCTGTCGTACCTCTTTGGAAAACGGCGAAGCTGAATTCTTGCCGAATACTATTTTAACGTTACTCATGTTGCTGCCTTTAGGCTCTGGGACTTGTCGTTCGCTGGCTGCGGTTTGCGGTCGGCATCCCCGTTCCTGGGGCTAAAAAGCCGATGACCTAATGATGACTCAAATCGATCAGTCGGGGAGCCTGCAATCCTACAATATTGTGGACAGCTCGGCCAACAAGAGATCTACAAAAGCGAGTATCTTCGCCATCCCAGAACCTGCGCGTTCTCCTGGTCTCGGTAACACCCGGGGTAGCCTTGGCGGTTTCCGGCGTGGTTTTGCATGGCTGGAAAACTTTCTTGGATTTGGGTAGAGTTTGCTCGATGTTTCTTCTACAGATGACCGGTTGTCAGTTGCGCGCCGGGCGGTTCAATTGCCGGCACGAGTTAGAGCAGGAATACCCGGGCTGATGCGTCGGCAGATCAGACTTTTCGAAACGGCCGGATGCCATTTGTGTGGGGATGCGCTGGCTCTTCTTGCTCCCCGGTTGGCGTTGGCACCGGATTTCTTTGAACTCGAGCGGGTGGATATCGCTGAGCAGGATGACCTGGTCGAGCGATATGGCTTAACCATACCG
>JANXGZ010000212.1 GCA_024958995.1 Methylococcales bacterium
ACAAAGGCCATGAAACTGAAGAAATAAATGGCGACCGATTGCACTGATTCGGGTACCGCTCCGGATACGCCCAGCCAAACCAGGCTTTCGGAAAGTTGCTGGATACCGAAAAAGAAAGGGGTCGCTGCGAACATCTGCTCACGCTCCGCAATCGGTCGGTAGCGGCGCATTGCGATTCCGCCTAGTATCAACCCTCCTCCGGCCAGTAAACTGGCGGATACAGAAAAACACAAAACAACCTCCTTTGGCTTTTAGAGCTGGTCCATCGACGGCTGGAAATCAACAAGAAGTCTTTGGTTAAGCTTCACCCCGGACCATGACTGTACCGTCATTATCGAATCCAGGAATCTGCAGATGAACCCTTTCCTGACACCGAATCGTCTGTTACCCCATCCGGCCTCACCTTCAGTGATCTGTCACCTCATGGGGGTTCCCCACCCGACAGCGAGGTTGACGCGTTGACCACCGCCGCTGGCCAGCCTACCGATGCCGACCTGGCTACACTGTAGCCGAATGCGGTCAAAATCCTGTCGTAGGTTCCATCCTCCCGCATGGTTGAGAGGGCCTGATTAAAGGCACCAATGATCTCCTTGTGACGCGGATGCGAACGGCTGACAGCAATATGTGTTGTGCGACTGGCCAGTGGTTTGGCCAAAATCTCCATGCTACCGATACTGCCTTTCATGAATTTCTTCAGTTCGTAACCGATCTTGCGAACCTCCCCCAGCGTCAGGTCAATTTCTCCCCGCGAAAGCTTGAGAAGGTTCTGGAGCAGATGATTCTGAGGTAACCTGATGAACTTACGTGAACGCAAGAAACCGTTGTCGTAGGCATAGTCCTTCAACGTACCAACGATCAGCCCGTCCAGATCGTCGAGCGAATCGAATTGAATGTCGCGACTGGATCTTAGCTTGATGAATTTTATCTCGTGATGGAGATACGGAACACTGAACAAAAAGTTCTGGGCCCGCTTCTCGGTCCGCCAGATCGAACCCACGACGTCGTACACACCGATCTCCGCCCCTTCGTAAGCCCTAGACCAACGTTCAAAGGCAAGCGCTACCACGAAACCTGCCCGTTCCAGAACAGTTCTTACGATGGTCGCAGAAAGCCCCTGGCCCGGCAGGGCGGGACTCATGTATGGCGGTTCTTCCGTTGCCACAACCCTGATCTTCTGCACGCCATCGCCGGGAAGCGGCTGGATTTGGGAACCGGCCTCCGACCATGCCGCCTTTTCGCCAGCCGCAAGGAGCCTCCCTGGATTCCCGGCCAGAACAAACACCAGACAAAGCAGGACAAACATTCCGGTTGCCGACGGCAAGCCCGGCCGCCTCCGGGCTTTTGTCATCAGTTCATCCCGCACATTCCGCCCCCGCACGGACCCGACTCACACGATGGACCGGCTTTCTCGCCCAGGCTCGAACTCCTAACCACCTGGCCGCCAGTGGCCAGACGCTCGACCGGCGAATCCAGAGCAGTATTGCCGCTCGGGATGTCGGCAAGCTCACACAGTTCGCCCCAGGTACTCAATCCTTCACTCATCCGGTGCCGGATCTCGAAAACTTCCCCAGTCGCATTGCAGCGATAATCATAGGTTGGCATCTACTGACCTCCTTCATTGTCTTAGAACGCCATTATAAATCACTTTTCGGCAGCACCGATCGGTCAAAACCGGATGACTGCTCAAACGATTCGACCAACCAGTCGCCGCATGGCTGCTATGATGTCAGGCAACCGCCTTGAAATAGCATGGTTCCGTTCGACCACACAAATCCGAAAATGAACCTTTCAATCTCCCCGCTGGTTTCAGCCAAGTGGCTGGCGGCCAGACTCAATCAGCCCGAACTGATAATCCTCGACGCAACATTTTTCATGCCCCAGCAAGGCAGGAGCAGTCTTGCCGAATACCGCTCGACACACCTCCCGTCGGCCCGGTTTTTCGATGTCGACGCGGTGGCGGATACGCAAAGCCCACTCCCCCACATGCTCCCGTCTCAAGAACAGTTCGAACAAGCTGTGGCAAGCATGGGCATCGATAACGACACCCATGTGGTTGTCTACGACAACAATTCGTTCATGGCTTCCGCGAGAGTCTGGTGGACCTTTCGCATCTTCGGCCATGACCGGGTTTCGGTCCTGGATGGGGGGCTTGGGCGATGGCAGCACCAGG
>JANXGZ010000303.1 GCA_024958995.1 Methylococcales bacterium
AGGTTATCGATGAAGTTCAGGCATCGGAGAAACCAATTATCCTGTTTATCGATGAGGCACATACCCTGGTTGGAGCGGGAGGTGCAGCGGGTACCGGGGATGCGGCTAACCTGCTGAAGCCGGCTTTAGCCAGAGGCAAGCTTCGGACGATCGCCGCGACAACATGGGCTGAATATAAGAAGCACATTGAAAAAGATCCGGCCCTTACTCGCAGGTTCCAGGTAGTTCAGATCGATGAACCAAGCGAAGAAAAAGCAATTCTTATGATGCGTGGCATGGCTTCCATCATGGAAAAACATCACAAAATTCAATTAGTGGATGAAGCCTTGGAATCTTCGGTGCGCTTGTCAGCTCGTTACATTCCAGCCCGACAGCTCCCCGACAAGTCGGTCAGCCTGCTGGATACTGCCTGTGCCCGTGTGGCCATCAGCCAATATGCTGTGCCAGCTGAGGTCGATGATTGCCGGAAAAGGATCAGTGCGCTTGAGACCGAACTGGAAATCATCGGACGGGAAGAGGCGGTTGGCTTCGATACTGACGAGAGAAAACAATCGGCCAGTGAAGCGCTGGATACCGAGCAACAAAGACTGGAAAGGCTTGATGAACGCTGGAAGACGGAAAAGGAACTGGTAGAAAATATCCTTGATCTTCGTCAGCAGTTGCGAGAACGGGACGGTACGTCAGAAGGAACCGGTAGCCCGGCGGAATCCGTTGTCGAGGATAGTGCAGAGGAACCTTCCTCAGAGATATCCGAAACGACAGTGTCAACGGAAAGTGCAACGTCAAACTTGCCTAGCGTAGAACTGCTGGACCAGTTGAAAGGGCTCCAGCTCCAACTTGAAGAAAAACAGGGAGAATCGCCGTTGATCTTGCCCACCGTCGATGGTCAGGCCGTGGCTTCGGTAATAGCAGACTGGACTGGAATTCCAGTTGGACGAATGGTCAAGAACGAAATAGAAACTGTGCTTAACTTGGCCAAACTCCTGAATCAGCGGATCATCGGGCAGACCCATGCATTGGAAATGATTGCGCGGAGGATTCAGACATCCCGTGCGGCACTGGACAATCCGAAAAAGCCGATCGGGGTGTTCATGCTGGCTGGGCCGTCAGGAGTCGGAAAGACCGAAACGGCACTGGCGCTAGCCGAAGCCCTCTATGGAGGAGAGCAGAACATCGTAACCATCAACATGAGCGAGTTCCAGGAGGCGCATACGGTGTCGACACTCAAGGGGGCGCCTCCTGGTTACGTGGGTTACGGAGAAGGCGGTGTTCTCACCGAAGCGGTTCGTCGTAAACCCTATAGCGTAGTCTTGCTGGACGAGGTCGAGAAGGCTCACCCGGATGTTCATGAAATTTTCTTTCAGGTATTTGACAAGGGACAGATGGAAGACGGTGAAGGCCGCATGATCGATTTCAAGAATACCCTGATCCTGTTGACCACCAACGCGGGTACCGACCTGATCATGAACATGTGCAAGGATCCGGATCTTATGCCCGATGCGGACGGCTTGGGTAAGGCATTGCGGACACCCTTGCTTGAGATATTTCCACCCGCTCTATTAGGGCGCATTGTGACGATTCCTTATTTCCCGCTCAGCGATGAAATGGTCTCGGCCATAGCGAAGCTGCAGCTTGGGCGGATCGAGAAACGCGTTGCGGCAAACCACAAGCTGCCGTTTACTTATGATGAATCGGTCGTGAAACTGATTGCCAGTCGGTGTACCGAACTCGAGAGTGGTGGGCGAATGATCGATTCGATTTTGACCAACACCATTCTGCCACGAATCAGCGAGGTAATGCTGACCCGGATGATGGATGGAGAACCGGTTTCAAAGATCCACGTCAGCACGGAAAAAGACGAATTCAGCTATAGTTTTGATTGATCAATGGTACGAAATTCCAGACTTGTTTATTCGACCGAAACCGGGCGCATCCAGCCGCAAGACGAGGCAAGGGTCCCGGTTGTGCTAGCGGCAGACGGCATTGTTCGGATTCGGCGT
>JANXGZ010000178.1 GCA_024958995.1 Methylococcales bacterium
CTTCCATCCGGATCGACGTGCTTGCAGAACCCCTGAGCGCCGACACTGTTGAATTGCGCTTCCTGACTACTTGACCTTCATTCCCGGCTCGGCCCCCGAGTCAGGGTGCAGTAACCAGATCTCCTTCCCCCCGGGGCCAGCCGCCAGAACCATGGCCTCCGAAACCCCGAACCGCATTTTCCTCGGCTGCAGGTTGGCGACGACAACGGTCAGTTTGTTTTCCAGCTGCTCCGCCCGGTATGCCGACTTGATCCCTGCAAAAATATTCCGTCTGTCGTCACCGCCTAGGTCGACCGTAAGCTGAAGCAGCTTGTCTGCGCCATCTACTGGAACTGCTTTCACAATCCTGGCAATCCGCAGGTCAACCTTTGCGAAATCAGCGAACTCGATCATTTCTGCTGCCTCAGCGGTGCCGCCAACGGCGCTTTTGGCCTTCGATTGGATTTTCTTCGGGGCAAGGTTTTCCGCCGAGGCGGCAATCATGCCTTCAATCGCGGAGATTTCGACTCGGGTTAGAAGGGGTTTGAACCTGGAAACCCTGTGGCTGGTCAGTGGCTCGAAGCTGTCGGGCCAGCCCAGGACGTCACAGCGCATGAATTGCTCGGCCTGTTCAGAAACCGCCGGTAACACGGGTTTAAGATAGGCAATCAATACCCGGAATAGGTTGATCCCAACACTGCAAACCTCGTGCAGCTGTTGTTCCTTTCCTTCCTGTTTCGCAATCACCCACGGTTTCTTTTCATCGATGTACTGGTTCGCCCTGTCCGCGAGTTGCATGATCTTCCGCATCGCCTTGCCGAACTCACGGCTTTCATAACATTCGGCAATGGAAGCCTGGGCCGTGATGAACTCCTGGTAAAGAGCGGGTTCGGCACAACACTCGGAAAGCGTATTGTCGAACCGCTTGTTCAGGAAACCGCTACAGCGACTGGCAATGTTGATGACCTTTCCAACCAGATCAGAATTCACTCGCTGCGTGAAATCCTCGAAATTGAGATCGATGTCATCGACACCATTTCCAAGCTTGGCTGCATAATAGTAACGAAGGTATTCCGGATTCAGGTGATCGAGATAGGCTCGGGCCTTGATGAAAGTACCCCTAGACTTGGACATCTTCTCACCGTTAACGGTGAGAAATCCGTGTGCAAAAACTCCGCTGGGCTTTCTGAAACCGGCGCCAGTCAGCATTGCAGGCCAGAACAGGCAATGGAAATAAATGATGTCCTTGCCAATGAAATGGTATAGCTCCGCTTCACTTCCCTCATTCCAGAAACGATCGAACTCGAGTCCTTTCTTCTCGCACAAGGCCCTGAAGCTGGCCATATACCCGATCGGAGCATCCAGCCAGACATAAAAGTACTTGCCCGGTGCATCAGGAATCTCGAAACCGAAATACGGTGCATCCCGTGATATGTCCCACTGCTTCAGGTCGCCATCGAGCCATTCCCTCATCTTGTTGGCAACCTCGGTTTGCAAGTGCCCTGCCCCGATCCACTTATCCAGCATGTCCTTGAACGTCGGCAGATCAAAGAAGTAATGTAGAGACTCCTTTTCGACAGGAGGCTTTCCGGACACAACAGAAATTGGGTTCTTGAGCTCGGTCGGCGAATAGGTTGCACCGCACGCTTCGCAGTTGTCGCCGTATTGATTCCCGGCCCCGCACTTGGGACATTCACCCCTGATGAAACGGTCTGGGAGAAACATTTCCTTGACCGGATCAAAGGCCTGAACGATCGTGCGCGACTCGATGAGGCCCTGATCCCGAAGCCGCTTGTAAATCAGGTTCGAGTAGGTTCTGTTCTCTTCGGAGTGGGTGCTGTGATAATGATCGAAGCCGATGCTGAAAGCAGAAAAGTCGGCTTGGTGTTCCTTGGCAACACGAGCGATCAGGTCTTCGGGTTGAATGCCCTCTTCCCCGGCCTTAAGCATAATCGGAGTACCGTGGGTATCGTCTGCACAGACGTAGTAGCAAGCGGCACCCCGCTGCTTCTGAAAGCGAACCCAGATATCCGTCTGTATGTACTCGACCAGGTGACCGAGGTGAATCGAACCGTTCGCGTAGGGAAGCGCACTGGTTACCAGAATCGTTCTGTCCAAGGGTTTCGTCATCGTTGACTTAAGGGTCAGTAAAAAGTAAACCCTTAATTATTCCATAGTTCGTGAAAAAGTTCAGGCTCGCCGGAGAACCGACACGCACCAACCACGAATCCACGCCTGACCGTGCGGAAGGATTAGCGCCAAACCCTATTCAGTATGGAATCCGTGTACAATGCGCGCTGTCTAAATAGGCATCAGTTGCATCGCCCAAACCTTTCCGGTCATCGAAACACCGACTCGGGTTGCCGCGGACTAAAAGGCAACACAAGCCTTCAGTTGATTAGCACTTTCAAATGTCAAATACAAAAACTGAAATCGAACAGGCTCTGGCTACCTGGACCGACCCGGTGATGGGCGTCGACCTAGTCTCCGCCAAGGCCGTCAAGAATATCCAGGTTGACGGTGCGCATGCAAGGGTCGAAGTGGTCTTGGGATACCCGGCGCGGAGCTGTTATGAACCCATGGCCAGTCAGCTCGGGGAAAAGATTACGGCTGTTCCAGGAATACAGTCGGCAGACGTCCAGATTCGCTCGGAAATCGTTTCTCATGTTGTTCAGAAGAGTCTGAAGCCCCTGCCGAACGTAAAGAACATCATCGCCGTAGCTTCCGGCAAGGGAGGCGTCGGCAAATCAACCACCGCAGTCAACCTCGCCCTGGCCCTGGCTTCGGAGGGGGCCCATGTCGGAATCCTCGACGCGGACATCTATGGACCCAGCCTGCCTCTCATGCTCGGTCTTTCAGGAACCCCCGAGAGCCTGGACGGAAAAACCATGGAACCGAAAGTTGCTTTCGGTCTCCAATCGATATCAATCGGCTACCTGGTCGACCAAGACACGCCCATGATCTGGCGCGGGCCGATGGTCACCAGCGCACTGCAGCAACTGGTGAACAATACCCACTGGAAAGGGCTGGACTACATGATCGTTGACCTACCACCTGGAACCGGAGACATACAGCTGACCCTTTCCCAGCAGATTCCGGTGGCTGGGGCCATCATCGTGACCACGCCTCAGGACATCGCCTTGCTCGACGCACAGAAGGGCCTGAAGATGTTCCAGAAAGTCGAGATTCCGGTGCTGGGTATCGTGGAAAACATGAGCACCCATATCTGCAGCAATTGCGGACACGAGGAACCGATTTTCGGCAGCGGCGGTGGAGACTCCATGGCCAGACGCCACGGGGTCGACATGCTCGGGTCGCTGCCGCTGGACATCAGCATCCGCAAGAACGCTGATTCGGGCACCCCCACGATTGTTGCCGAGCCCGACAGCAAAATTGCTGCGTCCTACCGTGACATCGCAAGAAAAATGGCCGCCAGACTGGCTCTGAGAAAAAAGGATCAACGAGGTCTGTTTCCCCATATCGTCGTCAAGTAAAGATTAAACATGAGCATCAAGGCCGATCACTGGATTCGCAGAATGGCCGAAGAAGAGGGCTTAATCGACCCTTTCGAGCCCAATCAGATTAGCGAATCGGAGAGGGGCCGCGTCATTTCATACGGAACATCGAGCTACGGGTACGATGTTCGATGTTCCGACGAATTCAAGGTCTTCACCAACATCCATTCAGCCATTGTCGACCCGAAAAACTTTGATGACCAGAGTTTCGTCGACCTCACGTCGGATGTCTGCATCATTCCGCCGAATTCTTTTGTCCTAGCGCGGACCGTTGAGTATTTCAGGATTCCACGTGACGTCTTGACCCTCTGCCTAGGAAAGTCAACCTATGCCCGTTGTGGCATTATCGTCAACGTCACACCTCTGGAACCCGAATGGGAGGGGCACGTTACGCTGGAGTTTTCCAACACCACTCCCCTGCCGGCCAAGATCTACGCCAACGAAGGCGTGGCTCAGGTTCTTTTCCTCGGCGCCGATGAACCCTGTTCGACCTCCTACAAGGACCGCGGCGGAAAATACCAGGGACAGCAGGGCGTAACGCTGCCCAAGGCCTAGCGCAGAAACATGAATGGAACGGCCACGACGAAAGGCTCGATACTGATTACCGGCTGCTCGACTGGGATCGGACGAGTCACCGCCAAAGGACTTCGCGAGCGCGGTTACCACGTCTTTGCCACGGCCCGAAAGGACTCCGACGTCGATGAATTGCGCAAGGAAGGCTTTGACGCCTTTCAGCTGGACCTTGCAGACAGCGCCAGCATCAGGAATGCGGTAACCTGGGTTTTCGAACAAACCGGTGGGACGCTGGATGCCTTGTTCAATAACGGCGCGTTTGGTCAGGCTGGCGCTGTCGAGGACCTGTCCCGCGAGGTCCTTCGAAACCAGTTCGAAACCAACCTGTTCGGAACCCATGAGCTCACCAATCTGGTCCTTCCCAAGATGCGCGAGCAGGGTCATGGCAGAATTCTATATAACAGTTCGGTTCTAGGCCTGGTTGCTCTCAGCTTCAGGGGGGCTTACAACGCGACCAAATTCGCCCTCGAAGGACTCGCAGATACCCTCCGCATGGAATTACACGACACCGGAATTCATATCGTGCTGATCGAGCCAGGCCCGATCCTGAGCCAGTTTCGGAAAAACGCCTTGTACCTGTACAAGCAGAATATTGACCGGGAAAACAGCCCGTTCGCCGAACTCTACAAAGTCATGGAAAAGCGCCTGGCCATCGAAGACGCGGCTGTCCCCTTTACCCTTCCCGCCGAAGCCGTGCTGGACAAGGTGATATTGGCTCTGGAAAGCCCCAGGCCAAAGATTCGCTACTTCGTAACCTTTCCGACCTACCTGTTCGCCTTCCTGCGCAGGATCCTCCCTGGAAGAACCCTGGACTGGTTCTTGCGGCGCATCTGACGTCTAATCCCCTCGTGCGGCCACCAGAGTGGCGCCAAATCCTCTTTCCTGAACCCCTGCTGAGCCTATCGTCAGAGGACCTTCTCGACCTTTTCATAAATGCCTGAAAAACTGCCGTTACTCATGAACACCAGATGGTCTCCGTCACGTGCCTCGCTTGCAAGCAACGTCAGCACTCCATCGATCGAAACCGCGACCCGGATATTGCTTCCCTGAGCTTCCATTTCCTTTACTGGCCACTGCATACCCGGAGGTTGAAACACGATCGCCAGATCTGCTGTCTCCAATGCACCCGGAATGCGGTGCGCGTGGATTCCCGAGCGCATGGTATTGGACCGTGGCTCAACCACCGCGATGATCCGCTGATCGCCGACATGGGCTCTCAAGCCCTGCAATGTCGCCGAAATGGCCGTCGGATGATGAGCAAAGTCATCGTAAATGGTGACCCCGTTGATGACCGAACGAATCTCCATTCGTCGTTTGACATTGCGAAAGCTGCCAAGTGCTTTCACCGAAAGCGCTGGATCGACTCCAGCATGATACGCTGCCGCAATCGCGGCAAGCGCATTGGAAACATTGTGATTTCCGATCAGCCCCCAGTCCACTGTTCCGATCCGGCGACCGCCATGAAAAACATCAAACCGCAGGCCGTCTGCACGGCTCGGGCTGGCACTCCAGTCAACACCTTTAGATCGCCTCTCGGCGACCTCCGTCGATTCAACCGGCGTCCAACAACCCCGGTCAAGCACATCCCTGAGTTCGTGGTCTAGGGCCGGAACAATGACCCGACCCTGTCCAGGAATGGTTCTTACCAGATGATGAAACTGGGTCTTGATCGCTTCCAGATCGGGAAATATATCCGCATGATCGTATTCGAGATTGTTCAGCACCACTGTTTTTGGCCGATAGTGGACAAACTTAGACCTTTTATCAAAGAAAGCGGTATCGTATTCGTCCGCCTCAACAACGAAATAAGGGCTTTCGCCAAGCCGGGCAGACAACCCGAAATTAAGCGGGACGCCCCCGATCAGGAAACCCGGTCGATGACCCGCTTGTTCCAGAATCCAGGCGAGCATGCTGCTGCAGGTCGTCTTGCCATGAGTGCCTGCAACCGCGAGGATCCAACGCTCATTCAGCAGATTCTCGCCAAGCCACTGGGGACCTGAAACATAACGAAGCCCCAAATTCAGGACCGACTCCACCTCCTCATTCCCTCTGGAAAGAACGTTTCCTATAACGACAAGATCAGGTCGCGGGACAAGGTTTCCGGCACAGTATCCCGACTTCAGAACGATACCCTGGCCGGCCAATTGGGTGCTCATCGGTGGATATACGTTTTCGTCAGATCCGCTGACCTGGTGCCCTAGTTCCTTTGCCAGAAGGGCGATTCCGCCCATGAAACTGCCACAAATTCCAAGGATATGAATGTGCAAATGGAGACCTTTTCCGGGGTTGCGAACGTAACTCAGCCATTATAATCAATAAACCCTCGCCCCGGGGGTTCGTCCGGCGCTCGGAATTAGTTCAACGGGCTGGGCCCTGTTAGAATCGTTGCCACTAGTACCCCTGCCTATTTGTAACCGCGCCGATCAACCAGGAACCTGTTCATGTCGATAAAAAACAAGATCGGTGTATTCCCTACCAGCCATTACATCGAATCAGAATCGAATCCAACCGTTGACCACTACGTGTTCGGCTATACCATCACCATTCAGAACCTGGGTTCGGTATCCGCTACGCTACTGGCCCGGCATTGGCTGATTACCGATGGCAACGGGAACACCCAGGAAATCCAGGGTGACGGCGTTGTTGGCAAGACACCGCTCCTGAAACCTGGAGAACAGTTCCGCTATACCAGCGCGGCGGTACTTGAAACGCCGGTAGGGATCATGAAAGGGAACTACCGCATGATTTCCGAAAACGGGCGTCATTTCGCTGCCAGTATCCCTCAGTTTACGCTGTCAATTCCGCGAACCCTGCACTAAAAAAAGCCTCTCCGCTGACGGGAAAACGGCTTGGCCTTCTCTAGAAGCTTTCAAAATGACCACCTACGCGATTGGAGATATCCAGGGATGTTTCGAAGAGTTGTTGTGTCTGCTCGACAAGATCCAGTTTAATCCCGGCCAAGACCGACTATGGTTTACCGGAGACCTAGTCAACAGAGGCCCTAAGTCACTGGAAACATTAAGATTTATAAAAAACCTCGGCGACTCTGCGGTCACCGTTCTTGGCAACCATGACCTTCACCTGCTGGCCTGTGCACACGGCGCAGCAATGCCTCACCGATCCGATACCTTCGACCCAATTCTCGGTGCGGAAGACAAAAAAGAGCTCCTTGATTGGTTACTGCACCGTCCTTTATTGCATTACGATCAGGGTATCTGCTTAGTGCATGCCTCCCTGGCGCCTCAATGGGACCTCGACATCGCCATCGCTTGTGCACAGCAAGCAGAAGGTGTCTTGCGGGACAAGGAGAAAAAGGCCGAATTCTTCGATCATATGTACGGCGACCAGCCCGATCGCTGGAACAACGATCTGACGGGTTGGCCCAGGGTACGGTTTATCGTGAATGCTTTCACTCGCGCGAGGTTTTGTGATTATCAGACCGGTCGTATCGATCTGAAGCACAAGGGAAGACCCGGATCGCAACCGGCCAACCTGATCCCCTGGTTCGAACACCCCGAGCGAAAAACATGCGACCTTAGAATCGTCTTTGGCCACTGGTCTAACCTCGGCCTAAGCACCAGAAACGGCACTTATTGTCTCGATACCGGTTGTCTTTGGGGTGGGCCCCTGACCGCCCTTCGCATTGATGATGGAGAGGAAACCTTTTTTCAGATTACGGGCAAACGTAGAACCGGGCAAACGTAGAACCGGGGAAACCGGGGAAACCCGGCAACAATCATGCCCCCCGACCTTGCGGAATAGCGTATTTTTTCATCCGTTGGCCCCGGGGCTTTTGCCGGATCCTTTCCGAATTGCGAACCGCGGGTCTTCGATCACCCCAGCCATTCCTCCTGACCGTTATTCTGCAAGCACCGTTGGTTTACGCTGATACACTCTGAAACTGTATTTAAGAAAGGGTTCTGTCAATTGCTCAAAATCCTCTCTGGACTTCTCCTGCCATTGGGAAAAATCAACCGCGGGGAAATAAACATCGCCGACGCAATCCTTCTCGATCACCGTCAGATAAAGCCTTGTCGCCTTGGGTAGCAATTGCTCGTAGAAAGAGCCTCCCCCTATGACCATGATCTCATCGT
>JANXGZ010000050.1 GCA_024958995.1 Methylococcales bacterium
ATAATTGCTTAATTCCGTAAGTGCATTCAGCCTCACTTTTACTCGCCGGCAAATGCAGCGAACCGGGTTGTCCGAAATCAAATTTACCTTATAGCGTCATGTCTGAACAACAATTGAATCTGCTTTCTTTTTCCGGAAAGATCAGGACCCTCCATCTAACCTGGTTTGCCTTCTTTATCAGTTTTATGGTGTGGTTTTCCCATGCGCCATTGATGGGCATCATTCGTGAAACCATGCATCTCAGCGATCAGGAAGTGAAGCTGCTTTTGATTCTGAATGTGGCACTGACGATTCCCGCCCGCATCGTGGTCGGCATGCTGGTTGATAAACTGGGCCCGAGAGCAATGTTTTCCGTGATCCTAATCGTCGGCGGTATTATTGCGTTTGGATTTGCTCTTGCCCAGGATTATCAACAACTGGCCATCGCCCGCTTTTTGTCCGGCTTTGTGGGGGCTGGATTCGTGGTGGGAATCCGTATGATCGGCGAATGGTTTCCAGCCCGTCAGACTGGCGTCGCCCAGGGCATTTATGGAGGCTGGGGGAACTTCGGTTCGGCCGGCGCCGCCATTCTTCTACCTTCCATTGCCTTGCACCTGGGCGAAGAAAACGGCTGGCGTTACGCCATTAGCATCACCGGACTGATGGCCATCGTATACGGCGGCATTTACTTTTTCAGCGTATCCAATACCCCCAAAGGTTCAACATATTTCAAACCCAAGAAAACGGGGGCGATGGAGGTTTCCAGTAAGGGTGACTTGTTGTTATATATTCTGATGAATATCCCCATGTATCTCGCATTGGCGATTTTGACCTGGAAGCTATCGGGGCAGATGCATTTGTTCCATGACAACATCGCCTATTTGATTTATGCCGGATTGAGCGGGTTATACGCCTTCCAAGTCTGGAAAATCATTCAAGTCAATACAGAAGCATTGAACGGTACCGTAGCTGAGATACAGCGCTATTCATTTAAACAGGTGGCTGTACTGGATCTTGCCTATATGGTCACCTTCGGCGCGGAAATTGCCGTGGTCTCCATGTTACCGCTTTTCTACATCGACACTTTTGGGGTCGAGCCTGTGATGGCGGGTGTCCTCGCCGGTATTTATCCCATGATCAACCTGTTTGCTCGTCCTGCTGGCGGTTGGTTTAGCGATAAAATCGGCCGAAAAATGACCCTGAGCATTGTCACCGCAGGCACCGCGGGTAGTTTTCTATTGCTGGGCCAGGTCACGGCTGACTGGAACCTGTGGTTGGTGGTTTGCGCCACTATTCTCGGCGGCATTTTTTCAAAAGCAGGTTCCGGAGCAGTCTATGCCATCGTTCCCTTGATCAAACGCAGGATGACGGGACAGATCGCTGGTATGACGGGCGCTTATGGCAATGTCGGCGGCCTGATTTTCCTTACCGTGCTGTCGTTTGTTTCGTCGGCCGCCTTTTTCACCTTTATTGCCTGCACTGCCGGGCTGGTTTTTTTCGCGGTGATTGTTTTGCTAGAAGAACCCAGAGGGCAAACGGCTGAAGTTCTCCCCGATGGGACGGTACAAATGATTGATATTGACTGATATCAGTTAGCGACCCGACCGGCTGCCAAATATAACCAGCCTGGCCAAAATCAAATCTCTGAAAAAATTCAAGGCCGGCAATGAAGCCAGGATGGCCGCACCTAGCTCCCGCCGATCTAACGATGCTATGCTTGGTATTTGTCCGGATTGGACAAAGCATTACCAGGCGACACCATCCCGACCCCAAAACAGTCCATGAAAGACCGGATTTTTAACCAATCTCCTGTACGAAACCTGCAATGGGTTGGAGAAACCCAACAGGGACGTTCATGAAAAGGATCCTGGGAATCAGCATCGGTCAGTTCAGCGACAAGGGCCCAAAACCCGACAACGAAGATTTCTACGGCTACATCGAGCCCACGGACAGCCAACTGCAATACAAGGGCATTGCGATAGCCATCTCAGACGGAATGAGTGGCAGCGAAGACGGCAAACAAGCCAGCCACGCCTGCATCATCGGTTTCCTGTCGGATTATTTCAGCACCCCTGAATCATGGACAGTCGACACATCAGTCCACAAGGTCCTCTCGGCAACCAACAATTGGCTCTACAGCAACGGTCATTCGCAATACCAATCAGCCAGGGGCATGGTCGCCACCCTCAGCATCCTGATCTTGAAATCCAACACCGCCCACCTATACCACATCGGCGATTCCCGAATTTATCGGCTCAGGGAGTCCCATCTTGAACTGCTAACCAACGATCACCGGGTTCCCGGTCCGAGGGGACAAACCTTCCTTAACCGAGCCATGGGCATAGAACCCCACCTCAACGTAGACTGTCGAAAGTTCGCCCTGCAGAAAAACGACATCTTCCTGCTCACCACAGACGGGGTTCATGAGTTTGTAGCGAATAAATCCATGGCAACGATAATCCTGGATCACCCAGAAGATCTCCAGTCCGCCGCGGAAGCCATCATCGACGAGGCCCTATCGGGCGACAGCAACGACAACCTGACCTGCCAGGTTGTCCGAATCGACGACCTACCCGTACCCGACAACAGTGAATTCGCCAAACAGAATGCCAACAAACCTTTCCCGCCTCCGCTCGACCCGGGCATGGTGCTGGACGGTTATCGGATCGAAAAGGAAATCCACGCCAGCAAGCGGACGCAGATCTATTTGGCGA
>JANXGZ010000028.1 GCA_024958995.1 Methylococcales bacterium
GGGGAGGTTGCCGAGTTATGACAAGCTCCGCGCATTTGAACAGGCCACTTTGTCATTTGGTTACGGTTTGTCTGCATCTGCCCTGCAGCTGGCCCAAGCCTACACGGCTCTGGCCAACGAAGGCGAGATGCTGCGGGTACGACTAATCAAGGACGAATACATCGAGCCAGCGGTTCGCGTGATGTCAGCCGATACCGCGAGAACCGTCCGGCAGATGCTCGAGGGAGTTGTTTCCAGCGAGGGTACGGCGCCCAAGGCCACGGTTCGAGGTTTTCGGGTTTCCGGTAAAACCGGGACGGTAAAGAAAATCGGTGAAGGCGGGTACAGTAATGATCGGCATCTGGCTATTTTCGCCGGGATTGCGCCTGCCAGCCGTCCACGGATCGTGATGGTCGTTATCGTTGACGAGCCGGGCGGAAGTGAATACTACGGAGGGCTGGTTGCAGCGCCGGTTTTTTCGCGCGTGACCAGCAGTGTTCTGAGGTTGCTGGGTGTTCAGCCCGATCGGGAGCAGTCCATGCCGCTGGTTCGGGTAACGGCGGACGGATCGATCTGATGATGACCGCGCCCGAATCCCGGCGCACCAGTTTGCGCCACCTGATGGGTGGAATCGTCGAATCCGGAGGGTTTCCCGATATTTCCGTTTCTGGCCTGGCAACGGACAGTCGTTCGGTGGCTTCAGGAGACGTCTTTTTTGCTGTATCCGGTTTTAGGGAGCATGGCCTGCGCTACGGTTCTGACGCGGCTGAACAGGGCGCGGCTGCGATTGTTTATGATCCCGAGGGTACAGATCCAGGCCAGCTTGCGCGGTTGCGCGAATCTGTCGATTGTCCGCTGATCCCTGTGTCTTCGCTGAGATCCGAACTCGGGCCGATCGCTGACCGGTTCTACGGCTGTCCTTCGGCAGGGATGGGTATGATCGGAATTACCGGGACCAATGGTAAGACCTCCTGCTGTAATTTTCTTGGCCAGGCCTTGTCCCGGTTCAAGCCGACGGGTGTTGTCGGCACCGTTGGCTGGGGATTTCCGGGCAATCTGCGCAACTTGCCGAACACCACGCCAGAGCCGGTTCAATTGCACGCAGTGCTCGCCAGTCTCAGGCAACAGGGGGCCAAGTTCGTAGCCATGGAGGTGTCGTCCCACGGGTTGGTGCAGAAAAGAACCCGCGCGGTTCGGTTTGTGGGCGCGGCCTTCACCAATATAACCCGCGATCACCTTGATTTTCACAAGACCATGCGGGTTTACGTGAATGCAAAACTCGAGCTTCTGTCATCTCCGGGGCTCGAGTTTGTGGTGGTCAACATGGATGACCGCCATGCTGACCGGATTCTGAAGGCAGTGCCTTATGGGGTCCGGATCATGGGTTTTTCAAGAAGCCAGCAGTCCGACTCTCCTTTTGTCAGGTTGAAATGGTCCGAGGTATGCCATGCTGATGACGGGGTCGAATTCAAGGTACATTTTGAAGGACGCACAGTACCTGTATCGGCCCCGCTTTTTTGCGATTTCAACATCGAGAACTTGCTAACTGTTGTCGGGGTAATGCTGGAGCTGGGAATTTCCCTAGACGAAGCGGTCGCCACCCTGGTAGAGATCAGGCCGGTTGCCGGGCGTCTTGAGCATTTTTCGCAGGGTGATGATGCACCCTCGGTGATCGTTGACTATGCCCATACCCCTCATGCACTGCAAAGTATCCTGCAGGGTGTTAGAAGGCATTGTCAGGGACAACTTTGGCTTGTGTTCGGGTGCGGTGGTGACCGGGACCGGGGGAAAAGGCCGCTGATGGGGCGGATCGCCGAAAAATTCGCTGATCAGGTTGTGCTGACTGATGACAATCCTCGAGTCGAGGACGGTTCCGGGATCATCAAGGAAATCCTTCGCGGTTTTGCTGACCCGGACGTCAAGATCGAGCGCGACCGACGGAAGGCCATCCAGTTGGCGATTCAACACGCCTTGCCGGATGACTTGGTGGTTATTGCCGGGAAGGGACACGAGACAACGCAGGAAATCAATGAGGTCAGGTTTCCGTGCGATGATCGGGCGTTGGTCAGAGAAGCTCTTGTACAGAGGGTTGCGTCAGGGAATACCCTGCAATGAACATGTCACTGAGCGACACCTGCCGGATCGTTAATGGAACGATGTCCGGCCCCGACGCCCGTTTTTCATCCGTCAGCATCAATACCCGAA
>JANXGZ010000057.1 GCA_024958995.1 Methylococcales bacterium
ATCTGCGGCCCGGAAACGCCGATCCCACAAATCACCCGATTGCCACCGGCCAGGACATCAATCGTTGCGATGGTCATCGCTGCATTAGCCGGTGTTCTGCCGGCCAGTTGAATAACCGCTGTACCGAGGCGAATCCTTTCGGTCTTCGCTGCTGGAAAAGCGAGTGGAGACAGGGCATCCGAACCGTAGGCCTCCGCTGTCCAGACGGTGTCATAACCGAGCCGTTCTGCCAGCTGGACTTTTTCGACCGGCAGCTTCATGGCGCCACCGGAATAACCAAGCATTAATCCTAATTTCACCCTTTCCCCCTACTTTCTCTTCTTTGATTCTTGCCCCGGCCGATTGGTTCGACCTTCAAACAGGTGTGACGGTCGAATCCTCTCATACTCTTCAACAACGGGCGCAAATTCTTCCGGTGTACTAGCATGAATAATGATCCCATCAGCACCAGACTCGAACTGCGTGAGCCAGGCCTCAGCACACTCCCTGGCATTACCCACTGCTGCGGGTCGCCATTCCTCGGGAATCTCCTTCTCTACTTCCGCCATCTGAGCCGTGGTCGCGACACTGTCGATCAAACCACCGACGCTTCGAACGGCATCCGACTGACGGAAAGCCTCCAGCACCTCAGGATCCCAGCCATTGATCTGCACTAGCATGTCACCATAGCCAGGAATCTGCAGGTATGTCGCAAGCCGAGCAATGATATATTTTAAATAGGTTTCCTCGCTAACATCGCAACAGGTGGCGTAAACCGACCAGTTCAATAACTTACCCGGCTCTCTACTCTCTACTGCCTCACCTGCCCTGACCCGGGCTACCGAATCCGACAAAGCCTTGTCATTCATGAAGGTATGTAGGTGAGTGCCATCATAAACCTGCCCGGCGTGCTCCAGGCTCCTCGGACCAAAGCCGACATAGAGTATGGGTAGTTCTTCGTCCAAATAGTCTGCCACCGACAACACCGGATACTGGCCGAGTGAACCGTCATAACCTGTGATCGTCTCGCCTTTCCACATGCGCCGCATAAGATCAATAAACTCCCGTTCACGCTCATAGGTAATGGCCTGCATGCCGCGCGCTTTCCAGCCGAAGGCGACCCCCTTGGCAAGACCAAGTGCAAAACGGCCTTCCGACAGTCGGTGCAACGTACTGCCAATGGATGCTGTCACCGTCGGATGACGCTTGTTGAGGTTCGTCGCCGAGGTGCCAATGAAGATTTCATCTGTCACTGCGGCGACTGCACCGCATATAGCAGCGATCTCCTTATAGTCCAGCCGCTCGGAAATCATGATATTGCCGATACCGAGCGTTTCGGCGTCTTGCGCCTGCTTTAGAATATCGCGTGGTGAACGTGTGTGACCCGGCAAACCATAGAAGCCGAGCTCGGGGAACTTAGATTGATAGTCTGGATACATCGCTGGTCCTGAAAGCTGATTCTAATTGCTATATCTAAAAACTGGGGTTGGTCGAGTAGGGAGTGAGCTGGAGCTCATGTGTCCAGCAGGACTGGTCCTGAGAGTGCAGGTAATAGAAAGCGTCGGCAATCGCCATAGGATTCATAATGAATTCAGGATGCTTCTGTGCAACTGGCAGGGCTCTTGTACCCGGCGAATCAATAAGGCCATCTACAATAACGTTGGCCACATGAACGCCGTGGATCGAATATTCCTCGGTCAGCACCTGAGCCAGTGTGCGCATCATGACCCGCGGGTAATACAACGACTGACCGGTCTTTCTTTTCCTGCCACGCAGCGAAGCCGAATTATTGGTAATCAGAAGCGAACCACTACCCCGCTCACGCATCCCCGGGAGAATCTCTTTAGCCAAAAGAAAGGGACCACGACTCGATATATGCTGGGCTGTTTCAAAAATTTCAGTTGGAATGTACTCGAGCAATTCCATTTCCGGGGGCAGGTCACGACCTTCAAGATAACCGGCGTTCAAAACCAGCACGTCGGGATCCCTCCAGTTTTCTCGAATAGCTTGGCATGCCGTCTGGATGGATTCTTCTGAAACAAGGTCCAACTCCACCGTACTCGCGTCATGGCCTTGTTCAAGAATTGCCGACTCCAGGGCCTCAGCGTTAGCCGCCTTTCGAGTCGTCAGAACCACATGAAACCCCTCCCCTGCGAATTTCTGAGCAATGGCTCCACCAACGCCCCAGCGGGTTCCAACCGGCAGATCCTGATCGTCAATTTCCTGACCATGTGCGAGCTTGGTGTTTCTACCATCCGACTGCCATTTGGACGTTGCGCCGACAACAACGGCAACGGGCTTACCTGTCATATTGATCTCCTCCACCCCCGGAGTGTACTGAAAAACCCGGATCGATTTCGAAAATACCTCCAGAGTTCTCAGACACGTTCAGCCATCTCCCTCAGCCGATATTTCTGAACCTTACCCGTCGATGTTTTTTCTAGTGGGCCGAACACCACCGTTTTAGGTAATTTGA
>JANXGZ010000163.1 GCA_024958995.1 Methylococcales bacterium
ACGGCGGCCAGTCTGAGCAACGACTTGCCGGTCCTGCCGGACGGGATATTGAAACCCGGAGGTTTTTGCTATGATCTGGCCTACGCCAGTCAACCGACAGCGTTCGTCCGGTGGGGCAAAATGCAAGGCGCGTCGGTTAGCGTAGACGGTATCGGGATGCTGGTCGAGCAGGCGGCGGAAGCCTTCCGCCTCTGGCGCGGGGTTCTTCCCCAAACCGCTTCGGTGATCGATCACCTGAACCAGGCGCGGTCCGGTTAACTCTGGTCTGAGCATTGCCATCTTCAAGCGGTGCAGCAAGCAATGCCCGCTGTTGATCGCATGATAATCCCGGTTTTGTTTTCGGGGTTGGTAAACAACTGCAATCGTTTGTCTTTCCCGCATCCGGTTGACTAGACCTATTTCCCTGATGGACAATGGGCTGTTGTACGGAAGTATAGGCAAGGTTTTTATTGGGCTCAATGGACGAAGCTGAATCCGGTGCCGGATGTCTGGTTACGGTGCGCGACCTGGTGTTCAGACGCGGTGACCGAAAAATATTTGATGGGGTGAACCTGGATTTTCCACGGGGGAAGATCACGGCGATCATGGGTCCAAGCGGAACCGGGAAAACCACCCTGTTACGCCTCATTGGGGGGCAGCTGCGCCCAGATTCCGGGGAAATCCTGGTCGATGGGCAGAACGTCCACGCTCTTGGAAACCGCGATTTGTATGGATTGCGCAAAAGGATGGGAATGCTGTTCCAGAGCGGTGCTCTATTGACCGATCTGAATGTTTTCGAGAACGTTGCCTTTCCGATGCGCGAGCATACTCGGCTACCGGAGTCGATGATTCGCATCCTGGTTCTGATGAAGCTCCAGGCGGTGGGGCTGCGTGGAGCCCGTAATCTCATGCCGGCCGAGCTTTCTGGTGGTATGGCTCGCCGAGTCGCGCTGGCAAGGGCTATTGCGCTGGATCCCATGATGATCATGTACGACGAGCCCTTTTCCGGACAGGATCCGATCAGCATGGGCGTTCTCGTGAAGCTCATCCACGAATTGAATGACTCACTCGGCCTGACTAGTATTGTGGTGTCTCATGACGTGCACGAAACCAACACCATTGCGGACAAGATTTATATCCTTTCGGAAGGCAAGGTGGTTGGGGAGGGGACTCCCGGGTCATTGACCCGTTCGACCTCCGAGCGGGTCCAGCAGTTTATGACCGGTGCGCCTGACGGGCCGGAGCATTTCCATTATGAAGCGCCTGATTATTCCGAGGATCTTCTGATCTGATGCGTTTCATGCATGGAGTCAGAAATAATGCGGATCTGGGTTTTGGTGTTTGAGACGGTCAGCAAGCAATCAGATAGGAATGACAGGAATGTTCCAGCGCCTCGGTGAGGCAACGTTGAATAGTTTTGAGAAGCTGGGCCGTGGAAGCTGTTTCCTGTGGTTCACGCTGGGCGGGATTTTTGATGTTGCGGCACGTCCAGGCCTCCTGATTGCGCAAATCTATTCGGTGGGCGTTCTGACCGTCATGCTGATTACGGTCTCGGGCATGTTTGTGGGCATGGTTCTTGGTTTGCAGGGCTATACTATTCTTTCGGATTTTGGTGCCGAAGAGACACTTGGGGTCATGGTTGCCGCGTCGCTGGTACGGGAACTGGGGCCAGTGGTCTCGGCATTACTGTTCGCCGGGCGGGCAGGTTCGGCGCTGACTGCGGAAATCGGCCTGATGAAGGCCACGGAACAGCTTTCGGGGATGGAGATGATGGCTGTTGATCCGGTAAAGCGTATTGTTGCACCGCGCTTTTTTGCCGGGGTTGTGTCTATGCCCCTGTTGGCGGCCATTTTTAGCACGGTTGGTATCCTGGGCGGCCACCTGGTGGGGGTTGGTATGCTGGGCGTGGATGACGGCGCGTTCTGGTCGCAGATGCAGGCGACTCTGGATTATCGGGACGATATTCTCAACGGAGTTGTCAAGAGCCTGGTATTCGGCTTCGTGATTAGCTGGATCGCGGTATTCGAGGGATACGATAGCCTTCCTACTTCGGAAGGGGTGAGCCGGGCGACAACCCGAACAGTTGTGCATTCTGCATTTGCCGTTCTGGTGCTTGATTTTCTGTTGACCGCACTGATGTTCGGAGATTTCTGACATGCAGCATTCAAAGATGGTAACGACCCTGGTGGGGTTTTTCGTATCTCTGGGAATCGGAGGGCTTTTTTTTCTGGCGATGCAGGTCAGTAACCTAGGTAGTTTCGACAATACCGAGGGATATATCCTGAAGGCAAGATTCGAGAATATCGGTGGTCTGAAATCCCGTTCGCCGGTGACCCTATCGGGTGTACGGATCGGAAGGATCTCTGCCATCCTTTATGATACGGAGGCTTATCAGGCAGTCGTCGAAATGAGGATCAGTTCCGATTACGAACACACTTTGCCGGAGGATACCTCGGCGAGTATTTATACATCGGGCCTTCTTGGAGAACAGTACATCGGCCTTGAGCCGGGCGGGTCGGATGCTTTTCTGAAGGATGGCGACGAGATTGAATTCACCCAGTCGGCTCTGGTTCTGGAGGAAATCATCGGCAAGTTCCTGTTCAGCAAGGCGGATGAGGTCAAGCCGGAATGAGCGAAACGGTTCTGCGGCAGACGGAAACGGGGTTCGGGGTCAGCGGTGACATGAGGTTTTCGACCGTCACTGGCCTGCTGAACGAATCCCTGACCATGTTCGAGGGCCAGCAAATTCTCGAGATTAATCTAGGAGCAGTCGCCCGCGTAGACAGTGCTGGTTTGGCACTGCTGATTGAATGGATGAATCGGGGGATGAAGAACAACACCGAGGTTCGGTTTGTCAGTATGCCCGATCAGATGAAAGAGATTGCCCGAATGAGCGGACTGGAAACGATGCTGAGCCCCGTTTGACCCACGTTATCCTTTTTATTTTGCACCAGGCCGGATTGACCGGCTCAATTGCTTTGAACTCCTGATTATGACTGATGGATAAATTAATCATCTCCGGTGGCTGTACCCTGAATGGTGAAATCCGTATATCGGGAGCAAAGAATGCCGCGCTTCCGATCCTTGCGGCGTCCCTGCTGTCTGAAACACCGGTGGTTATCGGGAACATTCCGCATCTGCACGATATCACGACCACCATGGAGCTTCTCGGCGGAATGGGAGTGCAACTGGTGGTCGATGAAAAAATGAACATCGAGGTCGATTCGAGTTCGATCAACCGGTTCTACGCACCCTACGATGTGGTAAAGACCATGCGCGCTTCGATACTCGTTCTAGGGCCACTGGTGGCACGTTTCGGACAGGCCAATGTCTCACTGCCGGGAGGCTGCGCCATAGGCACCCGTCCGGTCAATCTGCATCTAGAGGGCTTGACGCGAATGGGTGCCGAACTGAGTGTCGAGAAAGGCTATATCAAGGCCAGGGCCGGGCGCCTGAAGGGTTGCCGGTTGATGCTGGACCAGATTACGGTAACCGGCACCGAAAACCTGATGATGGCGGCGGTTCTTGCCGAAGGGAAGACCGTGATTGAAAATGCGGCTCTTGAACCTGAAGTGGTGGACCTTGCCAATTTTCTGAATGCAATGGGTGCGAGGATTGAAGGTGCTGGCACCAACGTTCTTGAAATCCAGGGGGTGGAATCGCTTTCCGCCGATGGACTTCGCTACGACATCCTGCCTGACCGGATCGAAACCGGAACCTACCTGGTCGCGGCTGCCATGACCGGAGGCCATGTGAAGCTCAAGAACGTGCGTCCGGACATTCTCGACGCAGTGCTGGACAAGCTTGAAGAGGCGGGAGCTGATATCCAGGTCGCCGAAGACAGCATCGAGCTCGACATGAAAGGAAAGCGGCCCCGGTCCGTTTCCATTCGAACGGCTCCGTACCCGGCGTTCCCGACTGACATGCAAGCCCAGCTGACGGCGATGAATGCGATTGCGGACGGGGTGGGGATCATGACTGAAACCGTTTTCGAGAACCGTTTTATGCACGTTCAGGAGATGCAGCGCATGGGCGCGAACATCCGTATGGAATCCAATACTGCAATCTGTACCGGGGTTCCCAGACTGACCGGTGCGCCGGTCATGGCCACCGACCTTCGGGCATCGGCCAGCCTTGTTCTCGCCGGTCTTGTTGCCGAAGGCGAAACGGTCGTTGATCGAATCTACCACATCGATCGTGGATACGAATGCATCGAAGAAAAACTGGCTCAGCTCGGAGCGGTGATTCGCCGGGTGCCCCATTAGTGAACGACCGTCGACAAACATTCACCTACATTTATTGCTGAACACCAAATAAACTGCCAATGTTGACTATTGCTGTTTCAAAAGGGAGGATCTACGAAGAAGCACTGCCTCTTCTCGCCTCGGCGGGTATTCGTCCGGTGGATGATCCGAAAACCAGCCGCAAGTTGATCCTGTCCACCACTCGGGAAGATATCCAACTGGTCATCATTCGGGCGACCGATGTTCCGACCTTTGTTGAATACGGGGCCGCCGATCTTGGTATCGCTGGCAAGGATGTGTTGCTCGAATACGATTCGAAGGGATTGTACGAGCCGCTGGACCTGGGCATTTCCCGCTGCCGGCTGATGACGGCGGTGCCAGTTGGACAGCAACCTGTCGAGGGCCGTATCCGAGTGGCTACCAAGTACGTGAGGACGGCCAAGGACTATTTCGCACGTAAGGGTCGCCAGGTGGAAGTCATTAAGCTTTATGGTTCGATGGAGCTTGCTCCGCTGGTCGGTCTGGCGGATTGTATCGTCGATCTGGTCGATACAGGAAATACGCTGAAGGCGAATGGCCTGGAACCGCTTGAGCTAATCGAGGAAATCAGTTCACGCCTGGTGGTCAACAAGGCCGCGATGAAAATGAAACACGCCGCAATTGACGAACTCCTGCAGGTTTTGGAGCGGGAAACCAAGAACAACCGATTGCCGGAGGGCTGAGCTATGCTGGATTTCAAAATGCAGCGCCTGTCGACCACCGATGACGGTTTTGATCAACAGCTCGCCAGGCTTCTGGCCTGGGATGAACAGCAGGATGCTTCCATTCACGACCGGGTGAAGCAGATCCTGGCCCGGGTCCGGCAGGAGGGTGACTCGGCCCTGATCGACTACACCAAGGCTTTCGACTTCTTCAACATCGAATCGCCGCAAAAACTGGAAATTCCGCGTTCGGTACTGGATCAGGCGTTGGGGTCTTTGTCGGGGCCGCTGCGAAACGCTCTGGAAACTGCAGCGGAAAGGATTCGAGCGTACGCAAGTCATCAAACGATCAAGCCGTGGCAGTTTACCGAAGCAGACGGTACGGTGCTTGGACAGCACGTGACCCCGCTGGATCGGGCGGGGCTGTACGTGCCTGGCGGAAAGGCTTCCTACCCTTCGTCGGTGTTGATGAACGCGATTCCGGCAAAGGTGGCGGGTGTGCGGGAACTGGTCATGGTGGTACCCACCCCGGGCGGCGAAACCAACCAACTAGTTCTTGCTGCGGCAAAGCTGGCGGGGGTGGATCGGGTGTTCAGAATCGGTGGTGCACAAGCGATCGCGGCACTGGCCTACGGGACCGAAACGATACCTGCCGTCGAGAAGATCGTAGGCCCCGGTAATATTTACGTCGCAACGGCCAAGAAACTGGTTTTTGGCCAGGTCGGGATCGACATGGTCGCCGGTCCATCCGAGATCCTGGTCATCTGCGACGGGCGGACCGATCCTGAATGGATCACGGCTGACCTATTTTCCCAGGCCGAGCACGACGAGGACGCGCAGGCAATCCT
>JANXGZ010000227.1 GCA_024958995.1 Methylococcales bacterium
GTCGCGTATTTCAACGATCGAAATTCCGAGCTTGATCGCGATAGCTTGCGTCGACTGGAAAGCAATCCACTGAGGATTCTTGACAGCAAAAATCCTGACATGCGGAGCTTGATCGAGGAGGCGCCGGAACTGCCGGACTACCTAAGCGATAAATCACGGGATCATTTTGTAAGGCTTTGCAGTCTGCTGGACGGTTTGGATGTTCCCTACAGGTTAAACCCAAGGTTGGTCAGGGGGCTCGATTATTATGGTGGAACGGTATTCGAGTGGGTCACTAATGAACTTGGAGCGCAGGGTACGGTCTGTGCCGGTGGACGCTATGACTTGCTGGTGCAACAACTGGGTGGAAAGCCGAGTTCTGCCGTCGGTTTTGCCATGGGAATGGAGAGACTGATCGAATTGCTCGCGGTGGGGGGATACGCAGTCCCCGAACCTCGGGTGGATGTTTATCTGGTGCATTCTGGAAGTGAAGCGAGCCGCCAAGCATTCGCGCTCGGAGAGCAGTTGCGCGATACCTTGCCGGACTTGAAGCTGGTTGTGCATTGTGGCCCGGGAGGATTCAAGAGCCAGTTCAAGAAGGCTGACCGTTGCGGCGCAGCTTATGCTCTGGTTCTCGGAGAGGGCGAGATCGCGAACAAGACAGTCTCGGTCAAGCCATTACAGAGCAATGAAGAGCAGTTTAACGTGTCCAGCGAAGACGTTGCGCGAATTTTGAAAGACAAGTTGGGAATATAAAGACAGGAGATAGTGGTGGAACTTTATGACACTGAGGAGCAACAGGTCGAGGCTATCAAGAAATGGCTGAGTGAAAACGGCCGGTCAATTGTTGTTGGTTTCGCGGTTGGAATCGGTTGCGTATTCGGATGGAATGGCTGGCAGAGTTATCAGACTGCACAGTTTCGTGAGGCTTCGGCCCTGTTTCAGGGGATGCTGGAAGCAATTCAGAACGGTAAGGGGGAGTCCGTCTCGAAAACGGGTCAGCGTATCAAGGAAAATTACGGCGATTCGCCGTATGCGGTATATGCTAGTTTCTTTCTGGCCAAGCAGAGCGCTGAGACAGGAGACCTGGAAACGGCACGCAAGGAACTGGAAGGTATTCTGGCGGAATCCTCCGAACCGGCAATGAAAAACCTCGCTCGGATTCGGTTGCTCAAGGTCTTGCTGGCGGAAGGAAAGGCCAGCGAAGCACTTGCATTGATCAATGGTCTAGAGGGTTCGGCTAGGGCAAGGTTCGAAGCAGCATTCCAGGAACTGAAAGGCGATGCCTATGTTGCTCTTGGCCAAGAAAGAGAAGCTCGCACAGCGTATAAAAAAGCAATTGATCTTGGTAGGAGATCTAGGTTTCTCAATCTGAAGATAGAAGATCTGCCTGTTCCTGGTTTACCCCAAGCCACTCAATAATGGCGTTACGGCTTTTCGGTTTTCTTCTGGTGATACTAGTGTCTGGCTGCGAGGTCATGCAGGGTATTTCGGATCGTACTGGCGGTGTTCTTGATCCGTTCATAGAAATCGACAATTCGGAACCGCCCAGCGAACTGACCGATTATGAGGCTGAACTTGAACTCGAGATCCTCTGGGAGGCTCGCATTGGCGCTGGCAGTGATGGCATGTATTCTAAGCTGTCCCCGGCGAATGTCGATGAAATGATTATTGTTGCTGATCGCGACGGGCTGGTTCAGGCTAGAAACAGAAACGATGGTGAACTGATCTGGGAAATCGAGACCGAAAAACCAATTTCAGCGGGGCCGGGAGTCGGTAGCCGTATGGTTCTTTTCGGAACCAGCGACGCAGAAGTTTTGGCCTTGAATGTTGATAATGGGTCGTTACTCTGGGAGCAAAGCGTCTCTAGTGAGGTATTGGCAGCCCCGACCGCGCGCGGAGGCATTGTCATCATCCGAACCGTAGACGGCCGTCTGACCGGACTCGAGGAGTCGACCGGTACGTTGACATGGACCTACGAGCGAGCTGTGCCGCCCCTTAGCTTGCGCGGGACGGCTAACCCGGTCATCGATGGAAACCAGGTGATTGAAGGTTATGCTAGCGGGAAGCTGGTCGCGCTTCGCCTGACCGATGGCAGAGTCGAATGGGAAAATAATGTAGTGATAGCAGAGGGACGCTCGGAACTCGAGCGCCTTGTCGATTTGGACTCCGATCCCCTGATTATTGATGAATCCATCTACCTTGCTAGTTTCCAAGGCGGGGTTTTTGCTCTTTCCCTGCTGGATGGCCAGATGATCTGGCGGCGCCGAGAACTGTCGGTTTATTCCAATCTGGCCGGTGACTGGAGTTACTTGTACTTCAGCGATGAATCCAGTGATGTCTGGGCGCTTGAACAGCGAAACGGGGCTTCGCTCTGGAAACAGGCCGATCTGCATCGCCGCCAGCTAAGTTCCCCTGCAATTTACAAGAGCTCGATTGTTGTTGGTGACTTTGAAGGGTATCTGCACTGGCTGTCCCAGTACGATGGTCGGCAAATGGGCCGAATCCGGGTCAGTGACAGTTCGATCCTGGTTCAACCTCTGGTGGTGGACGATGTTCTGTATGCATACAGCCAGGACGGCACCCTTGCTGCAGTGGTTTCGGACTGATTGCTGGACGACATGTTACCCGTCATTGCCTTGGTAGGCCGTCCAAACGTCGGCAAATCAACCCTGTTCAATTACCTTACACGAACCAGGGATGCCTTGGTCGCGGATTCCCCGGGGCTGACTCGAGACCGCCAGTACGGGCACATCAAGCGTGGTGCTCGAGATTGCCTGGTGGTGGATACCGGTGGTCTTTCCGAAGAGAAAGGCGGTATTACGGGTCTTGCACGTCGCCAGGTGAGCTACGCGATCAACGAAGCGGATCTGATTTTTTTCATCGTAGATGCCAAAGCCGGGCTGAATGTATCCGATGAAACGATCGCGGCCGAACTGCGCAAATCCGACAAGCCAGTAGTACTGGTGGCGAACAAGGTTGATGGAATGGATTCCTTGCTTGCCGGAACAGATTTCCATGAACTGGGGCTGGGAACGCCGGTGTTGATTGCCGCGACCCATGGACTCGGTGTTATGAACTTGCTTGGTCAGCTGGATGAACGACTGCCGGAAGCTGTGGAAATTCAGCCGCTGGACGAGGGTAGAATCGTGATTGCCGTCGTGGGTCGTCCCAACGTTGGAAAGTCGACCTTGGTGAACCGGTTGCTGGGTGAAGATAGGGTCGTGGTCTTCGACCAGCCGGGTACAACCCGTGACAGCGTCTACATTCCGTTTGACCGAGACGGGATTTCATACATCCTGACCGATACTGCAGGGTTGAGACGACGCTCCAAGGTATCCGAGGCGATTGAAAAGTTCAGTATCGTCAAGACAATGCAGGCGATCAACCGAGCCAGCGTGGTGATCTACCTGATTGATGCCAGTGAAGGTGTGACCGATCAGGATGCCGGACTGCTCGGTATGGTTCTGGAGGCCGGACGGGCCCTAGTGATCGGTCTGAACAAGTGGGATGGGCTGTCCGCAGTGCAGCGGGAACTGGTTAAGCGCCAGATGGATGTGAAATTGCCTTTTCTGAGTTATGCAGAAAAGTATTTCATGTCTGCACTGCATGGCACCGGCGTCGGTGGGTTGTTCGACCGCGTTCCCGAACTGCACGAGGCGTCCATGCGGGATCTTTCGACCTCGCGTCTGTCGTCAATCCTGTCGCATGCATTGGAAGCGCACCAGCCACCGATGGTGCGGGGACGCCGGATCAAGCTGAAATATGCGCATCAGGGTGGGCACAATCCCCCAACGGTTGTTATTCATGGAAACCAGACGCGGTCGCTTCCGGTATCCTATCGACGCTACCTTGCCAATACATTCAGAGAGAAACTCGGCCTAACCGGAGTGCCTATTCGACTTGAATTCAGATCACCGGAAAATCCCTTCCGCGGGCGGCGCAATACGTTAACCGATCGACAGGTCCGCAAACGGAAGCGCATGATGCGTCACGTGAAAAAGGGCCGCTAAGACAATCGATCAGTTGTGGCGAGTAAATGTGTCGTCTCTGGGGTTCATGGTGCTTTCCGATCAATAGCAGGCGATTCGGTGCGTTTGTAAGCGCTGGTTCGTCATGGATGACCAGTCTTTGTACCAAAACTGATGAATCAAGGTTCGGCGATGCCGAGAACTATTGGCCCGTTGTCAGTCAGTGGCAACAGACCATGGAATGATTTCAGCTCGATCGGCCAGCGGAATTCCGGTTCTCGATAATCCGTTCGGTCCATTAAATTTAGACCTGTTGTCGAGAGTGCAAAGGGAGGTATATGCTGACGCGGACACCTTGATTATCTTTGTTGTCTATACTGACTTTGCCACCGAGGTGCTCAGCGATTGTTAGGACAACAAATAGTCCTAGCCCACGTTGGGTTCCATGGTCGGCAGATATCGCTTGTTGCAAGTGGTATTCCTTCTCGGTCAGCCTTTCCCGGATTTTGGCGGAAATTGGAGGACCTGAATTGGCAACAGCAAGACAAATGGTTTGCCCTGTCGATTCTAGACTAAGTTGGATTGTGCTGTTCAACGGGCTGAATTCGACCGCGTTGTCGACGAGTTTATCGAGTAACTGTTCGATTCTAATGCTGTTTCCTTGCATGTGTATCTCGGGATCGGCACAGATGAATTCAAAATTCCGGTTAGGGTGGGCGTGCTGGCAGCTAGCGACGTACATTCTGACTAGTTCGGATAGATTCACCGTACTAAATTCCTCGTTCTTTAATGCTTCCTCGAGGTTTGCCGCATCTGCGATACTATTTGTGATGCCGTACAGTCGATTGATTCCGCGTCTTGCGCTGTCCATGTAGGTTTCTTGGCGTTCGGTTGGTTGACACATAGCCAAGTTTTGGACTGACGTGCTGATGGTGTTTAGTGGGTTATTGATCTCGTGTTTCAGGATTCTCGGTATGTGTTCTAGAAAGTTTGTTCGCCTTTTGAGTTTTACGAGAGTGGAGGAGATGGCCCGGGATAGGCGACCTATTTCATCGTGAGACCTGAGATAGCTGATTTCCTGTAGTGGTTGGAGTCGCCCCACGTTATCAATCAACTCGGATATTTCATTTTCGAGTCGCTTGATCCTATACGTTAATCGAGATGAGAAAATAAGTAGCCCCGCGAGGACTACAGTGACAACCAGTGCAGTTTGAGTGGCCGAATTTTCGAGGGTTTCCTTCTGTAAAGATAGGATTTCATCGGTGGCCAGTTCAACGATTACGGCGCCCAAGATGCCTGTCTCCGACCGGATCGGAGCCACTGCCATGATAACCTCGGTGTCGACATCGTCATCCGGACGAAAACGCTGCTTCCCGGCAATACCGTCCTTCAGAGCTTTCCTGATCGTTTCTTCGTTTCGATTGCGGGCGGTTGCCGTTGAATACATCTTGTCAGCGACGTGTGCTCTGACGCGACTAAATTGGTCAACGATAAGAATGTCTGCGCCTGGGCGTTTCAGTCCCTCGATGATACGGGTAAGCTCGGGCGACCGAAGTTCGATCTGGTTTAATTGTGTGGACCAAGTGGTTGGTACGGTTCCGATCAGAGTTTGCACCTCACGTTTCGTGCCATCTACTACGTCTGCGACCGCAACTGAAAATCGTTTTCGGTCGCCTATAAGTGATAAGGGTAATCTAAATTCTATATTGTAGCCTTTTTGGGACTGCCTCCAGAATCCTAGAATCTCGGTAACCGGTTTTCCGCTGACAGGATATTTCCAGTCGGGACCCACCTGATAGGCTGTAAGGGGGCCGGGTTCCTGGGTAGTCAGGATGAAACGCTGCATCTCTCCTTGCGGGTTCAACGTGACAATCTGTACATGGTCGCTGTTGTCCAGGCGTCGGTAAGCCGGGTTTCGGTAAAAGGGGGACGAGTCAGTAATCTGGATTAGTGCATAGAGGTAATCCTGACGTTGGCCAAGGGCCATCCGGAAGGAAAATGCCGTGGGGTCGTAATTTAGGGCGGAGCGGATGATGTTTTTCGACGCATAGTGGGTAGAATTAATAGCGAGTTTTTCCCAGTCGAGCCGGTAACCATCGATCTTGATGAGATAATCAATGGGGTAGGCAAAGAGAGTACTAATACCAGTCGTGTTTTCAGCTTCAAACTGAGCTTCAAAAAGATCGTCCCGGTTCTGCAAGGATGATGCAACGGCCTGTGCTGCCAGTAATTGGGTCCGTTCTTGCCCTTCGATCAGGAATTTTCCTACGTCCGACAAGTAGTGGTAGCCGATCCAAGAAAGGGCTAAGAGCCCTGTTCCGGATAGGAGCAACAACTGTTTTCCGAGGTTCAAGATGGATATTTAATCAGGCGTCCAACGGTAGCCTGTTCCGTGGACGTTGGTGATGGAATTGAAATGCGGGTCTATAACCTTAAACTTCTGGCGCATATGGCGAATATGGGTGTTGATGGTATTGTTGGTGACAACTGTTTGTTTCGTGATTGCCGCCAGTTCATCGTAGTGGACGGCTCCTTCGTTGGCTTTAACGATGGCCGTGAGTAGTGAGCATTCCGTCACCGTGAACACTAGCTTCTCCTCTTTCCAACTGACCAGCATTCGTTTCGTGTCAATTCGCAAATCCCCGTGTTGGATTTGCTCGATGCGGGAGGTGGACTGGTCAAAGGTCCGGGCTTCCTTGATTTTCAGTAGGACGTTAACCCGTTCAGCCAGAAGTGTTAGTGATACCGGTTTGGTTTGGTAATCCCACGCGCCGAGTCTTAGACCGAATACCTGGTCAATTTCGTCTGCACGACTGCTCAGAAAAATGACAGGGAGATCCGGGATAAACTCCTGAATGTTTTTAAACAAGTCGAATCCACCATCGAACTCCGAACCGAGGACCACATCGAGAATCGCGACATCCGGAGGATCTTTCCGGAAACCCTCGATTGCCTGGATACGGGAACTGTAGCTGGATACCTGGAATCCTCGATGCTCAAGAGCATCAGAATAATTCCTGGCTTGATCGGGATCGTCTTCGACGATGGCTACCAGTGCGCTCATGTTCTGCTACCA
>JANXGZ010000302.1 GCA_024958995.1 Methylococcales bacterium
CATACTGACCCGGTATTTTGAAAGGTTTAGGTCTTGCCTGGGTGAGTCGGAAATCGACTACCTGTACGATGCGATTTTTCTTCTGCCCTTCGAATTGGGACTTCGGTTTTTCTCGGATTACCTTCAGGGTAACCGTTATTTCAAGGTTCAATCCCCGGGTCAGAATCTCGCAAGGGCCGTGGTGCAATTCAACCTAGCGATGAGCGTGGAAAAGCAGAAAAAATCAATCCATCGCCTGATTCGCAAACTAACGTCTCCGGTGGGCTAATGAAAGAACATACCTCAGGGAGGGATCAGCGAAGAAGGTTCTGAGCCATCAAGTTGTCGAGGATTGGAGGTCTTGGATTCGCCGATGAATAAGCCGTTTTGGCTCTCGATATCGATGTTCTACGGGTCAGATCTCCCGCTTGCAGCTCGGGCAAAGATCCAGGGTATGGATCGTGGCTCTGGAAATATCTTCTTCGTCCAGGTCGATTTTGATGCCTTCTCCTTTCTGCCAGAGTGGAATCTGGTCCAGGTAATGAGGGGAGAGGGGGTTACCGGACTGGCCTCCGAGCACAACGAACCGGCTTTCTTTCAGGTCCCCAAGGTCGATGACTACGCGCCCGGTGGGAACGGCGGCCGGATTTGCCAACGGGTTTCGAAGATCCACAGTCCCCTGCAGGATGGTACTGGCATCCGAGCCAAAGGGAAGGGGCGGGCTATTGAAGATCCGGTCGAGAGGTTTTTTCTCGCCGAAGGGATGCAGCAGGCGAAGTGGTCTGAGGTTACCCCAGTTCCATCCACCGGTTTCTTTACCGTGGCGGGTTTCTAGAGTTCTGATGACCAGTGCAAGCGAGTCCGCGATTTGCATTTCCCAAGAGCTATCGAAGAAACCCTTCGGTTCTGGATTCCGGGTCATGAGTTCTACTAGGTGGCTAGTCCGGCGAGTGACCAGCAGATTGTAGGGCAGCATGGTGTTGAAGCCATGTCCCAGCGCCCAGTCGGCAGCACCGGGAGCCTTGGCCCGAACGATCCGCTTGACCATTTCGCTCATGAACAGCGTAAAAATTGTTGCGCCGGTACTTCGGGACTCCATTTTTCCATTCCAGTTGCGAAGGATGTCGAGTGCCTGGGATGCCTCCGGATCGTTGGTGGAGACATTGAGGATCCTGGGCCGCAATCGTTTCCACGGCAGGGATAAAACGTCGCATTGCAGTTGCATGTTGGAAGGGATCGTCCAGTCATGGCGCTCTTCCAGGAGTTCACAGATGCGGGCTTGCCGGTATCCATCCAGCCAGTCGGTGCCGAGGAAATGACGCGCAGTTTCGTCTGCCTCGGGTTTGTTGTTGGCCGATGCCACGAAGCCGCATTCTGGATTTTCAGCCCCGGGCAGGCTGGAAGGACTGATGACCCGGTTTTCCCAACCGAATTCGGGTGCCCATCCTGGCATCGGCAACTGCCCGTTACCGCTTCGGCGTACCGGTATTTCAACCGCCAACTGCCAGCCGATGTCTCCCTTAGTGGAAGCGTAGACAAGGTTTACGCTGGAGGCGGATCCGGCCTCGAAGAAAGCTTTTGCTTGTGATGGGGTACTGGCCCGGTGGATACCCAGAATTGCTTTATAGGGCCGACGGGCGAGCCATGAAGCGGACAGACTTACAGCGTCAGGACTGCCATCGAGAGCCGGTCCGATGATGGGGCCTCGGGGGGAGATAAGCACCTCCTCGACAAACTGGGAACCTCCCTTGACAGTAATGGTCTCGCGCCGGACCTTGCACGGGCGAAACTTGTCGCCCTCCAGAAGGCTTTTTCCGTCTGGGCCAATGCGCTCCAGAAACAGATCAGTGTTGTCGGCGTGTGCCGCGGTCAGTCCCCAAGCCAGTTTCCGGTTGTGCCCCCAGCCGATTGCCGGAACCCCGATCATGCTCAGCCCGACCGTTTGGAAGGTCGGAGTTCGCATTTGTACCAGATAAAGTGGAGCCGGTGCAGTGGGGGGAAGATGTGGGTCGGCCGCCAGGATAGGAGAGCCGGTCCTGGTTCGACTTCCGGCGATGGCCCATGCGTTGGAGCCGCCGGCCAATCCGTGGAATTCCTGGAATGCCGCGAGATCATCAGAAAGGCGGTCGATCGCTGGTCCTGCCGGTTTCCCGGGTGGGCTCGAAAGTGGTAGGTCGTTCCTGTAGGTGGGATCCAGGGCTTTCAGCGCCGAAGGACCATCCTCGGTCAGGATTTTCAGGCGGACCAGCTCAATGTCCCAGTTGGAAGCCAGGGCAAAGCACAGGAGTACAATGAATCCTTGTACGTCTTCAGCTTTCCAAGGGGTTGGGTCGCAGCTCAGCAGCGTGAATTCGTGGGCGCGTTTCCTGCCTCCCTGCGCGATTGCGGCGGTGATTCCTTTCGCATAGGCCTCGAGCTGGGCCCGGGTTTCATCGTCGGCCACCTCCAGCTGAGCTTTCCCGGCGATAAGGAAGCCTGCTCGCCGTGCCAGGCGGTCCATCGGGATCCCTTCTTCCCCAACCACTTCAGCCAGGGTTCCTCGTACCGAACGAACCAGCAGTTCGAGCTGAAAGCTACGATCCTGGCCGTGACAGAAACCCAGTGCGATCCAGGCATCCAGTTCGTTAGCTGCATCGATTGTTGGAATTCCGTAGCGGTCGCGGCGGATTTTGACGTTCTGGTCAAGATCGGGAACTGCAAGGCGACCCGACCAGGTCGGAAGACGTCGTCCGAGCGCCATTCGCATGATGGACTTGAGTACATTCATGGGGGCCGGATCAGGTCGTACAGGGAATTGACAGGGTTCTCATGGATCGGGATCCGGTCTTGCGATTAGCCGCGGGTTTGGTTTGTCGCCAAGGCCAGGGTCGATTCGTTCTGGCAGGAGTGCATGGTCCCCGGCCGGGATTATTTTGGTTTGGGGGCTTTCCTGCGTGGTTTCATCGGTTTCCCGGCCGCTGTTTTTCTCCCTTCTGACTCGAGTCTTGAGATTCTCAACTGCTTTCCGCTAACCCACACCTTCTTAAGGTCTCGGAATACTTCTCTCGGCATGCCCTCCGGTAATTCGATGGTGCTGAATTCATCTTTGATATCGATGCGTCCGATGTAGCTTGGGTCAAGCCCTGCCTCGTTTGCAATGGCTCCAACGATATTTCCAGGTTTCACACCGTGGTTATGACCCACTTCGACGCGAAAGCGCTCGGTTTCAGGTTGAGGCATCGTCTTTGTCCCGGATTCCAATTTTGGCTGTCTTTTGTCGGAACTTTTGGCACGACTGTCTGAGCCCTTCTTTCTGGGTCTTTCGGTGCGGCTATCTGGAATGTTCTTCCGGGGTCTTTCGGATTTTTCCGGCGCCGGTTTCGGCTCTAAGAGTAGGGGCTTGTTTCCCTGAACCATCTTCGCCAGAGCCGCAGAGATTTCGATTGCCGGCACGTTGTGTTTCCGCTGATACTGCTCGATTAACTGTTGATAGGATTCCAGTTCTTCGTTGGCCAGTGTATCAGTGATGCGTTGAGCGAAGCGGTCGACACGAATGTCGTTGATGCGTTCGGTAGACGGTAGTTCCATCAGTGCGATCTTTTGACGGGTAGCCCGTTCGATCAGCTTGAGAAAACGTTTCTCCCGCGGGGCGATGAAGAGAATCGCATCGCCGGTCCGGCCCGCCCGCCCGGTTCGCCCGATCCGGTGAATATAAGCTTCGGTATCGTATGGGATATCGTAATTGATGACGTGACTGATCCGTTGGACATCAAGCCCACGGGCAGCGACATCGGTTGCAACAAGTATGTCCAGCCGCCCTGCCTTGAGATCATTGACAGTTTTTTCCCGTTGTTTCTGCGGGATCTCTCCGTTCAGCGGGGCCGACGCATAACCTCTAGCCTCAAGTTTTTCTGCCAGCTCCGTGGTGGCGATCCGGGTTCTGACAAAAACGATCATGCCATCGAATGCTTCACCTTCCAGAATCCGGGTCAGTGCGTCTAACTTGTGAATACCACTGACCATCCAGAAACGCTGCTTTATGGTATCGGCCGTACCGGTTTTGACCTTGATGGTAATGGTTTCAGGGTCGTTCAGGTACTTTTGTGCGATGCGTCGGATAGTGTCCGGCATGGTGGCTGAAAACAGTGCGGTCTGTCGTGTTTTCGGGGTCTGGTCTAGAATCCATTCAACATCGTCGATGAAGCCCATGCGGAGCATTTCATCGGCTTCATCCAGAACCAGTGCATTTAGTCCTTGTAGGACTAACGTCCCGCGCCGCATATGGTCCATGATTCTGCCAGGGGTTCCGACCACGACATGAACTCCGCGCTTCAATTGGCGGAGCTGCGTCCGGTATTCCTGCCCGCCGTAGATGGGCAATACATGGAAACCCTTGATATGCGAAGCGTAGCGCTGGAAGGCTTCTGCGACCTGGATGGCCAGTTCCCGGGTCGGTGTCAGTACCAGTATCTGAGGATCGAGGCGCTCGGGATTCAATCTCGACAGCAGGGGACAGGCAAAAGCGGCAGTCTTGCCCGTGCCAGTTTGCGCTTGCCCCAACACATCACGGCCCTGCAAAAGCGGTGGAATTGCCTCGGCTTGGATCGGGGAGGGCTTTTCGTAGCCAACTTCGTTCAGTGCCTGTAAAACGGGTTCGGCAAGCGACAAGTCGGCAAAGGTGGCTGTTTTCGGGGTTTCTGATGGCATTGGCGATTAGTGTTTCAGGGTGGCACGATCCGAGATCAGCCAGTGCCTGAATGTGGGGGAAAAGGGCGTATTATAGGCTATCAGGACAAAGAAGTTTCGGTCTCGGCTTGTTAAAGCCCGACAGATCTTCTATTGCGGGAATGGCTCTGTCTGTTTTGCAGCGCCAGTATCCGGCAGATGAGTGTCGGGAACGGTGTTCAACGATCCGGGGTCGTCAGTTATCTTAAGTGCTGAACGAGGGGATTCGATCCGCGACCAAGGTGCCGGGTTTTGGTTTATCGAGAAAATCGGATAACGGATTAACTCCGTACAAAAAACGTGACGGTAACAACCAGTTACAGGGGGTTGGGCTTCGACTTTCCGGGTAAGAGGAGGTTTGACGAACGATCGTCTGATTTTCAGCAGCCTTTTCCGGCAAAGGGACGGAGGTGTTCCTCATGAGCTTGAGGTATCGGCTCAATCTGATGCTGGTCGTTACAGTGCTGATTATGTTGGTGGCCGGGAGTTTGTTGGTCGGTTTCAATGCCCGACGTTCGGTTGCCACCGAGATAGAATCCAGTGTCCTTCTCGCGAGCTCTCTGATCGAGTCGGGAATGGCGCTGGAGGATGCATCGGAAGATTCGTTTCTGCGCTGGCTTGACAAGTTTCTTGCGGTCAGTGAATCAAGGCACCTCAAGGTTACGGTCGCGTCACTTTCCCCAAGCAATGAGACGGGTGATGGCGAAGCTCTGAGTCTTTCGGTACCCGAGGTGCCTGACTGGTTTACCGAGTCTGTACGTCCGGAAACTCTGACCATTCGGCAGACAATTAGTCGTCCGAACGGGACGACGATGCTATTGTTTGTCGAAGCCGACCCGCGGGACGAGATTGCCGAGGCCTGGGGTGAGGCCGTGGACGTTTTCGGGCTGATTGCTGCCATGGCAGTAATCATTTTCGTGGTGGTGACGGTGACCGTGGAACGGGCATTCAAGCCTGTTTCACGGATCATAATCGGGTTAGACCGCCTGGAAAACGGACATTTTCAGGAACGAATCCCGCCCTTTTCGTCGCCGGAATTTAGCCGCATTGCGAATGCCATCAATCATACGGCCGGTGTACTCGAGAAAAGCAGAAGAGACAACCAGGTACTGAGGCAGCATTCGCTCGAAGTCCGAGAGGAGGAAAGGCGGTTTCTTGCGCACGAACTTCACGACGAATTCGGCCAGTCCTTGAGTGCAGTCAAGGTGGTGGCAGTCTCGCTGAAAAACGGCAAACTGGGCGAACAGTCCCTGCCGGCTCTCGGTTCGATCATCGAGACATGTGATCATCTTTTTTTTGTCCTGAGAAATATGATGCGGCAACTTCATCCGCTAATTCTCGATGAACTCGGGCTGAAGGCTGCTCTCGATGACATGGTGGAGTCCTGGCCACTCGGCCAAGCCGGGATCAGAGTCAACCATGATGCCGATCCAGCTATAGACAGCATTTCCCGCAAGCACCGGATCCACGTTTTCAGGATTGTTCAGGAATGCCTGACGAATATTCTGAAACATGCCGATGCAACGTTGGTCGATATCTATATTGGTTTAACAGGAGAGGATCCAGCGGGGTGCGGCCAGAAGCTAGAGCTTGAAATCCGCGACGACGGTGTGGGCTTCGATCCCCGGGCCATTCCAGCAGGTTTCGGATTGCGGGGCATTCGTGAACGGGTCGAGGGACTTTCAGGTGAGTTTTCGATCCGGGCGGTTTGCGGGGATGGGGTTACGATCCGGATCGAATTCCCGTTTCACAGGGATGCAGCGTGAGAAATAAAATCCAGGTATTGCTGGTTGATGATCACAGCGTTGTTCGTGCGGGCTACCGGCTGCTGTTGTCGCAGTCGACTGGAATCGGGGATATTCTGGAAGCGGACTGCGGAGAAAAAGCCTGTGAGCTTTATGCCCGAGAGAAGCCAGGCGTGGTCGTGATGGACCTGTCCATGCCGGGGATCGGTGGGCTGGATACGATCCGCCGTATCTGTGCAAGAGACCCGAGCGCCCGGATCCTAGTGTTCAGTATTCATGACGAACCGGTCTACGTGGCAAAGGCGGTTGAAGCCGGTGCCCGGGGTTACATTACCAAAAGCAGTGCTCCGGACATCATGGTTGAGGCGGTTGCCAGGATCGCCGAAGGACAGATCTACATCGAACAGGGCCTGGCCAACAGTTCCGCACCTGATGCGCAAGACCACCAGGATTCCCAAAGCGTAGTAGCAAGCCTGACTGCCCGTGAATTCGATATCTTCATTCTTCTCGCTAGGGGAAGGACTGTCCGCGAGATTGCGGAGCAGTTATGCATTGGTTACAAAACCGTTGCAAATTACAGTACGGCGATCAAGAGCAAGCTCGGTGTCACGACCGGGGCCGAGCTTGCCGGGTTTGCTTACGAGCTTGATCTGATAAAGCACTGAAGACCTGTTTCGGGAATTTTTCCCGTAGCGCTACCTACCATTGTCGATTACCATCTCGTCCCTTCTTGGGTTTGTCGCAATGGGAAAGTGAAAATTTCAACAGGGCTTGTACTGATCGTTTTATTCATCGTCTGCATACCGGTCAAACGGGTTTATGCGGACAACACGATGGATACAGGCGAGGCTTCGGTAACACTTGCTCCTGCGGTGATTCTTGAGAAATTGGATGTTGTTGGTGCCACTCCGGTTTCTGGTGGCGGGATCTCGGTGGACAAGGTTCCCTCCAATCTTCAGTCCTTCGGATCCGAAGACCTAGACCGTTACCAGAGCCTCAATCTTGCGGATTTCATGTCCAGAAACCTGGGTAGTGTCACCGTCAATAATGCCCAGGGTAGTCCGTTCCAGCCCGACATTCGTTACCGTGGTTTCACGGCGTCGCCGATGCTTGGACTGCCGCAGGGTCTGTCAGTTTATGTCAATAGCGTTCGCTTCAATGAACCATTCGGGGATACGGTCAACTGGGACCTGATTCCGGATGGCGCGATCGAACGGGTGGTTCTTCACCCGGGTTCGAATCCAGTCTACGGTCGTAACACCCTGGGGGGAGCACTGGCGATCCGGACCAAGAGCGGATTCAGCGCACCGGGACACAAGTTCAGAAGCCTTTACGGCGCCTGGGATAGGCATGATATCGAGTTGTCCAGCGGCATGAACGACGGCACTTTCGGGTACTTTTTTGATCTGCGTAATTTCGGCGAGAAGGGCTGGAGAGACCATTCAAGGGGCAAGGTCAATCAGGGGCTAGGGGTTTTCAGTTTCCGGCAGCAGGATCTGACGTTCGATCTTACGCTGGCTGGAAACGGCAGCGACCTCAATGGGAACGGTTCTGTGCCCATTCAGCTGCTTGGGGAGGACCGAAGCGCCGTGTTTACCTATCCGGATAATACAAGGACAGCCTTATTCCTGTCCTCGCTGGAAGGCCAATGGACCGTTAGCGACGAAATGGAACTGGCTGCCAACGCCTTCTACCGGCGAAACCGAATCAAGACGTTCAATGGGGATGACAGCGATTACGAGGAATGTGACGCGAATACGGGGTTTGTTTGCGAAGAAGACGAGACGGATGTTCAGAAGGACGTGAACGGAAACAATATCTCGACCAGCGGGACTCTTGGTGCGACCAACAACATTACTGAAACCTATCAGGCAACCTATGGAGGCACCCTGCAGGCCATTTTCAATCATCAGCTGTTCGATCTGGAGAACCAGCTTGTGCTTGGCGGCGATGCAAACCGATCACCGATTTCCTACGAAGCCGATACAGAACTGGGAACGCTGAACTCTGATCGCAGCACAACCCGTAGCGGGGTATTGCTGAACGAGGCGCGGGTTCGGTTGGATGCTACGGTGAATTACTGGTCTCTCTTTTACACCGACACCTTGTCGCTGACGGATAATCTTTCCTTGACGGCCTCCGGACGGTACAACGATACGCGGATAGTTATGGATGACCAGTACCGTACGACGCTGGATGGCCTTCATCAGTATATTCGCTTTAACCCGGCGGGCGGATTTACCTACAAGTTCACCGCGGACAACTCCCTGTACGGTCGTTACAGTGAATCGTCGCGTGCACCCACGCCGGTGGAGCTCAGCTGTGCTGACCCCGCGAATCCCTGTCGGGTTCCCAATGCCTTCATTTCCGATCCGTTGCTGGAACAGGTGGTTTCCAAGACGTTCGAAGGTGGCTTCAGGGGAAGCCTTGATGGAGTGGTGGGGGACTACCTTGACTGGAATGCCGGTTACTACCATACGCGCAACAACAACGACATTCTGTTCATCAGTGCGGGTAATCAGACTAACCGCGGATATTTTACCAATGTCGGTCAGACTCGAAGACACGGGGTTGAAGCTGGTGCCACGGCGGTTGTTGACGGCCTGCTCGGTGGGTTTGACCAGTGGCGTTTCAGCCTCAACTATTCCTGGATTCATGCGACGTTCAGAACCCCGTTTACGGCCAGTAGTCCGAACAATCCGAAGAAGGACTCCAACAACAAAATCCATGTCCAGGCGGGGGATAAACTGCCCGGCGTTGCCGAGCACATGGTCAAATTTTCATCCGACGTTGATCTGTGGGATCAGTTCTCGTTCGGGGTGGATATGCTGTACAACGGTTCGCAGTACTATCGTGGAGATGAGGCGAACTTGGACGACCCAGTGCCGGGCTATATGGTTTTTAATTTGCGCAGTGAAATCCGCTTTACCGATTATTTGAGCCTATTCGGCAGGGTGGACAACCTGTTCGATAACAAATACGAAACCTTTGGCACTTATGGTGAGGCAGAAGATGTTCTTGGAGCGGCGTATGATAATACCCGATTTCGTAGCCCAGCATCTCCGCGTAGTGGCTGGGTCGGACTGAAAATGGAGTTAATGTAGGCCGGACAATTGATGGGGAATGGCTGGTTGGCAGTCGCTTCTTCTTGTACTCCGGGCTCCAGAACCCTGTTAAAGGGCTCTCTGTCAGGCTTCTTGTCGCCCTGTTGCGGTCTGCCAGGGCTTAGGAAAGCAGGAGGTTTTCCATGGTTTTCTCGTAGATCCGGGTCAGTGTCTCTACGTCTTCCAGGCGGACCTTTTCGTTGAGTTTGTGAATGCTTTCGTTGCTCGGACCCAGTTCGATCACCTGTGCTCCGGTTGGGGCGATGAAACGACCGTCGGAGGTCCCTCCGCCCGTCTCAAGCCGTGCCCTTATCCCCGTGACATCGTGCAGTGCAGTCTGTACGGCTTCCACTAGTTCAGCCTCCTTGGTCAGAAAAGGATGACCGGACAAGCGCCAGTCGATCCGGTAATCCAGGCCATAGCGGTCAAGGGTGTCGTGTACCCGTTGCTTGATGGTCTCTTCGTTTAGTTCGGTGGAAAACCGAAAGTTGAATGAAAGCTCCAGGCTACCCGGTATGATGTTTTCGGCACCGGTTCCGGCATTGATATTGGAAACCTGGAAACTGGTTGCGGGGAAAAATTCGTTTCCTTCATCCCATACTTCGCTGATCAGGGTTGCAAGCGCTGGGGCGAAGCGGTGGATCGGGTTTTCTGCAAGGTGTGGGTAGGCCACGTGGCCCTGGGTTCCTTGGATCCGGAGTGTCGCGCACAGCGACCCGCGTCTTCCGACCTTGATGATGTCACCAACCTTCTGTTCGCTGGATGGTTCGCCGACCAGACACCAGTCGATCTTCTCGTTGCGTCTCTCAAGGCGTTCCACAACCTTGATGGTGCCATCGGTTGCGATTCCTTCTTCGTCGCTGGTAATCAGTAGCGCGATGGATCCTTGATGTTCTGAATGGTTTTCACAGAACCTTTCGCAGGCCGTTGCAAAGGCCGCGATGCCGGATTTCATATCTGCGGCGCCCCGCCCGTAGAGAAAGCCGTCCCTCTCAGTTGGCTCAAAGGGTGGAGATTTCCATTCTTCCAAAGGACCCGGCGGGACAACGTCGGTATGGCCGAGGAAAGCCAGTAGAGGGGCCTGATTTCCCTTTCTGAGCCAGATGTTGCGTGTCTTTCCTGAGTCGATCCATTCGGCCTCGAAACCGAAACTGGCCAGTCGTTTGGCGATCACATCCATGCAGCCGGCGTCATCCGGGGTCACCGACGGACGCCGAATCAGTTCCCGGAGTAACGATTCGGTTGGGCTCAAGACGGGCCCTGAAAAAAGTCCGGCGAGAATCCCACGGTATATCGTCTGCCGTGTTCAATGACCGGCCGTTTGATGAGCGTTGGGTGTTTTAGCATCAGTTGAACGGCTCTCGATTCATCCAGTGTTTCGCGATCAGCGTCGGCGAGCTGGCGCCAGCTGGTACTTCGGCGGTTGAGCATGTTCTCCCAGCCAATTTCTGCCGACAGGCGTTCCATCAGATCTGCATCGAGACCGTCTTCACGAAAATCGTGAAAGCTATAGTCGTAGCCGTTCTGGTCAAGCCATTTTCTGGCTCGCCTGACCGTATCGCAGTTCTTGATTCCGTAGAGTTTAAGCATTTTCGATCCAACAGATGAACGTGGGTGGGTCAGTCTGGCTAACATTGTTCCCGGGAAGGTCCGGCTAGTCCCTCAGAAGTTCGTTCAGGCCGACCTTGCCACGCGTTCGATCATCAACCTGCTTGATAATGACCGCGCAATAGAGACTGTGTGTTCCGTCGGACGCGGGCAGGTTACCAGATACGACAACCGATCCCGGTGGAATGCGACCGTAGCTAATTTCGCCGGTCATGCGGTTATAGATCTTGGTGCTCTGTCCAATATAGACGCCCATCGAGATGACCGCGCCTTCGCCGACGATGACTCCCTCGACGACTTCCGAGCGAGCACCGATAAAACAGTTGTCTTCGATGATGGTGGGTCCTGCCTGCAGGGGTTCCAGAACCCCCCCAATTCCAACGCCACCGGAAAGGTGGACATTCTTGCCAATTTGGGCACAGGAACCGACCGTTGCCCAGGTGTCGACCATGGTGCCGCTGTCCACGTAAGCGCCGATGTTGACGTAACTTGGCATCAGTACCGTATTTGGTGCGATATAGGATCCGGCGCGGGCCGTTCCGTTGGGGACAACACGAATTCCGGCTTTGATGAAATCGTCTGGTGTGTAGCTGGAAAAACGGGTTTCCACCTTGTCGTAGTAACGGGTTGCCCCGCCTTCCATGACACGGTTGTTGGAGATCCGGAACGAAAGCAGTACGGCTTTCTTGAGCCACTGGTTGACAACCCAATCACCGTTCGATTTTTCAGCGACCCGAGCCTGGCCGCTTTCGAGAAGTCCGAGGGTTTCCTGGACCGCATTGCGGACCTCGTCGGAAACGGACTCGGGTGTCAGGTGGTTTCTGTTTTCAAATGCATCGTTGATTACTGATTCGAGTTGTGACATGTTTCTTCCAGGTTGGATTAAAGAGTTTGAAGATAATTCCTGATGCGCTGCGCTGCGTTGACGCATTCATCCAGCGGTTGTACGAGAGCAATACGAACCCGGTTTTCTCCGGGATTCATCCCATTCGAAGCTCTCGACAGGAAGCGGCCAGGTAAGACTGTGATATTCTGCCGTGCGAAAAGCTCGCGTGCAAAATCCGTGTCGGGTCCCGGCGTTTTTGGCCACAGGTAAAAGCCCGCTTCGGGGGTTTCGAACGACCAGCTGTCGGCCAGGATTCCTGTAAACTCCAGGAATTTCTGGCGGTACAGCGCCCGGTTCTTGCGCACGTGGTTTTCGTCGGACCAGGCGGCAATACTGGCCTTTTGGGTGGGCAATGGCATCGTACATCCGTGGTAGGAACGATACCTGGCGTATTGCTTGATGATGCCGGGGTCACCAGCGACGAATCCGGATCGGAGTCCCGGTGCATTCGAACGTTTGGACAGGCTGTTGAAAACGAGACAGTTTTCGAATTGGTCATTGCCCATCTCCCGAGCTGCCTGCAATAGCCCTGGCGGAGGGTTGTTTTCGTTGCGGTAAATTTCTGAATAGCATTCGTCGCACGCAATCACCACGTGGTGCCGCAGGGCCAGCCCGATCAGTTTCTTCAATTGATCCAGATCCATGACCGCCCCAGTCGGATTTCCAGGGTTGCAAATGTAAATCAGCGAGCAACGCTTCCAGACATCATCCGTCACACTATCCAGGTCCGGCAGGAAACGGTTTTCTGCCGTCGTGTCCAGATACCGGGGTTCTGCTCCTGCCAGCAGTGCCGCTCCTTCATAGATCTGGTAAAAGGGGTTCGGCATCAGGACCAGCGGGTTTTCGGAAGAGTTGATCAGAGCCTGGGCAAATGAAAAAAGAGCTTCGCGGGTCCCGGAAACGGGCAGGACATGCCTCTCCGGGTCGACCGAGGCGGCACCCAGGAGGAACCTTGTTTCCAGCCATCGGGATATCGCCTCACGCAATTCTGGGAGCCCCAGGATTGGTGGATACCTGGTCAGTTCGCCGATTTGTTCAACCAGAACGTGACGGATCAGCTCCGGCATCGGATGCTGGGGTTCTCCGATCGACAGCGCGATATGGTGCAGGTCCGTTTGCAACTCCACTCCCTGCTTTAGTTGCTTCAACTTCTCGAACGGATAGGGATGCAGATTCGAAAGACGGGGGTTCATTCGGATTGAAGAGAGATTTGGCGACGGAATTTTCGAGAGTTCTCCATTCTCTCATGTACCTGGCCCGGTCGGCCAGTCCATGAACTCTGCGGATGAGGCGAATTTCCCTGTAGATTGGTGATCGATCGGCTATCGATTTTTGCCAAGATGCCAGGTCTAGAGAATGCTGGTGATTTCCGCTGGCCCATGAGCTTTTGCCGGCTGCTTCTTTGGTATACTTGCAGTCTATTTTGCCCACCGATTTGCTGATGTCGGAGTTTACGGATGCGCTTGCCGCTGGTCTCACCCGTCGCCGATTCATTGGAATGGGCGCAGGCCTTTGTGCGCTGAATCTTTTTGCCTGTACCAGCGCCACCCGCAGGAAGCCTGGACTACTTGGTTTCGAGCGAGTGACCGCCAGCAGCGAAGATGCGGTACGGGTCCCAAAGGGTTACCGGGTTAATATTCTGGTTCGTTGGGGAGATCCTCTGTTCCCCGATGCACCCGACTTCAGGACTGATGGAGCGGGGTCTGCCGGTGCCCAGGGTTTGCAATTTGGGGATAACAACGACGGGATGAGCCTTTTTCCCATCACTGCCGATCGGGTTTTGCTGGCCGTTAATAATGAATCGACGAACCTTGAATTCCTCTACAGCCACACCAGACCGGTATTTAGTGAACAGGATGTCCTCAAGGCCAAGGCGGCAGTCGGCGTTTCGATCGTGGAACTGCGGCGGACGAACGGACTCTGGACTATTGATCGCAGCAGCGGTTACAACCGGAGAATCCATGCGGATAGTCCAACGGTATTGACCGGCCCGGCGGCTGGACATCCACTGGTTAGAACTGTTGGCGACCCCGGTGGTTCGCAGGTGCAGGGGACGCTGGCCAATTGCGCCAACGGCGCTACCCCGTGGGGAACGTTCCTGACTTGTGAGGAGAATTTCGATCTGGCCTTTGGTTCGTCTGGAGCCGATCCTGCCACAGGTCGGCAGCGTCTCTACGGGTTGGACCCTAGAAGGCATGATCCCCAATGGTTTCGTCATGACGAGCGTTTCGACCTATTCAGGCATCCGAACGAAGCACATCGCTTTGGATGGGTCGTCGAGGTAGATCCTTTCGATCCTCAGAGTTCACCCAGGAAGCGTACCGCGCTGGGTCGTTTCAAGCACGAAAATGCAGCTCTGGTTGTGAACCGGGACGGCCGTGTCGTGATCTACATGGGTGACGATACCCGTGGTCAGTACCTGTATCGCTTTGTGTCCAGACACTGTTTTTGTCCGGGTGATCAGAGAATGAATTGTGAATTACTTGCAGAAGGTACGCTTTATGTTGCGAAATTCGATGCGCCTGGTGATCTCCCACGCGGGACGGGTCGCTGGCTTCCCCTGCGACACGGAGAAGGGCCGCTGGTTGCACCGAAGTTCAGAGACCAGGCCGAAATCCTGGTTTTTGCTCGCCAAGCGGCAAGGCTCGCCGGTGCGACCACGATGGACCGGCCTGAATGGGTTGCAATCCATCCGGACGGGAAATCCGTCTATTGCAGCCTCACCAACAATCGGCACAGGGGCGTAAAAGCCGGACAACCGGTTAACGCCGCGAATCCGCGGGTCAACAACATCTATGGGCAGATCATCCGCTGGCGGCCGTGGGAGGGGGATCATGCCGCCGGGCGATTTGACTGGGATGTATATGTCATGGCAGGCAATCCTGGCGTTCATGCCGGGACACCCTACGCAGGAAGCGAGCAGATCAACGAAAGCAATAAGTTCAACAGTCCTGATGGACTGGCTTTTGACAGGGATGGCCGGTTATGGATTGAAACCGACGGAGACGAGAGTAACCGCGGCGATTTCGAGGGCATGGGCAACAATCAGTTGCTTGCGGCGGATCCGAGCACCGGGGAGATTCGGCGTTTTATGACGGCCCCTCCGGGTAGCGAGGTCACGGGCTTTGCCATGACGCACGACCAGCGGACTCTCTTTGTCGGCATCCAACATCCGGGTGCCAGGGGTGCTGTGTCTAACTGGCCTGACGGAGGGGCTAGTAAGCCCCGCTCTGCGGTGGTCCAGATTCAGCGGGAAGACGGCGGGGTCATCGGGACCTGAAACGACTTCCAAATGACCGCCTGGCTCTGGGCCAGGCGTGGATTGAGGTTGACATTTACTGGCCGATTGTTTCCACCAGGGCCTGGCGGATGTCTTCCTGCAGAGTTTCTGACTCGATTGGCTCATTTTCGTGGTTGGAGATGTAGAAAATATCTTCCGCCCGGCTGCCAATGGTCATGATCTTGGCCTGGTGAACCTTCAGGTCGAAGCGATTGAAGGCCTGACCGATTTTCGACAGAAGGCCTGGTTGGTCAGCCGCGGTCAGTTCCATCAGCGTTGTGCCGTTTCTGGGTTCATCGTCGAAAACGATCGTTGGTGTAATGGGAAAATACCTGACCTGCCTTGTGGCCCTGCGGATGTTGCCGGCAGCCTTCCTTGTCGGTTTCGACATCCGGTCCTTGATTTCATGGCAGATCTGGTGTGCGCGGTACAGGTCCCGGATCGGTTCACCTGACTGTTCCAGTACCAGGTAACTGTTGATGACCCGCGTATTACTCGTGGTCACGATGCGCGCATCGAGGATAGTCAGCCCCAGCTGATCTAGGATAGCGGTACTTCGTGAGAAAAGATGATCTTCGTCAAGGGTATAGAGCAGTATTTCGACAGTGCCTCGCTGGTTCTGCGGCCTCAGTAGTACCAATGGCAAGTCCGCTGGATTGCTGGAGGAAATAGCGATGGTATGCCAGACCGCTTCGTCAGTGGAATAACGAAGGAAATAGTCGTCACCGAAGTCTTTCCAGACCAGATCGATGGATTGGCTGGATAGGCCCAGGCGTTCGAGAGTGCGGTGCGCTTCCCGGCGGCTGTTGCGGACTCGCGCATATTGATCCAACGGGAAGCTTATACCCTTGTGCAGCATCTTGTGGGTCGCCCTATACAGTTCCTTGAGTAGACTATCTTTCCATGAATTCCACATTTCCGGATTGGTCGCACGGATGTCTGCCACGGTCAG
>JANXGZ010000094.1 GCA_024958995.1 Methylococcales bacterium
CTCAGAGACATCGTCGATTTCGCCGCGGAGATTTGAACAATCCATCAGGATTCATACAATACGGCATCCATATCAACACAATTCTCGCAGGAATCAAATCATGAACACGCCGCATCGGGCATATACTCGCCTGGACTGGAACAAAAGAATCAAATGGGTTCAGACTACCGCGCTAGCCGTCTGCGCTGTCTTGACGGCTTGTAGCACGGAACCCAAACAGGCACCGCAGGATACGGAATATCCGACCCAGGCCCGAGTGGAATACGTGCTCCAATGCATGGAACAAAACGGAGGTCAAAACTACGACACCTTGTACCCGTGTGTTTGCAGCATTGACAAGATCGCCACGCAAATGCCTTACGGCGATTTTGCCGAGGCCCAGACCTTTACCTTCATGCGCAGTGCACCAGGTGAAGCTGGCGGCCTGTTCAGGGACCCACCGCGAGCAAAGGAGCTGAGAAAACGGCTCAAAGAAGCTGAAAGCCTGGCCAAGAAAGCTTGCTTCGTCAAGGCGCGCTAAACCCCGGGGTTTCGGCCTGCATCCGGCCGGAAAACCGTAATCGCGATTCAGGGAGAAACTTCATAGGCTGAAACCCAGCTCATCCCCTTGTTGTCATTCACTTCCGCTTTCAGGATTCCGTTCCGTTGGGGCATGAAATAGAATCTGAAATTGGGATCAGCACTGATCGCAATATCCGTTTTCGCTGAAAGAACCGGCTGGTCATTGAACGTCACTTTCATCGTTTCAATGAAATGAGCCGGCTTGATCAGGCGGGTCACCTGATCCATCTGCATGCCGGTAAGATTCGGATGACTGATCAGCAACTGCGTGAGTGCCGGCCTATCGATGGCAAGACCCCGGTCAACCCGGAACTTCATCCGGCCAATGCGCTTCATTGCTTCTTCCAGATCGGCTCCCACAGGCGCGGAGCAACCTCCGGTCGCCTTCACAAACACCTTGTGCATGTGCAGTTCCCCGGTATTCAACCTGGCGATGGCACGAACGTTAGAATAAGTGTTGATCCGTATCCGCATCGCCAAATCGGCTTTTCCACTCTCCGGGCTGAACTGGAAGTCGCCAACAAAGGGTTCTGGATTCTTGTCCACCAATAGCACAATCCGTTCAATGTAACGGACCGAACCCTGTTCCATCTTGGTGGTCACACTGATCGGCACGAGTGCCGGGTCTTCAGCCCGGTACGGTGCCGTGAGCTCAATGACCTTGTCCGATTCGACAATTTTCTGTTCCCCGAAGTACCGGTTCCGCAAAACCGAATTCCATTCGCTTTCCGGATCTGCTGCTGCAATAGCCCATCCGCACTGGATCAAAAGACCCATCAACAAGGCACAGCCGAATAATCTCTTTGAATGAATCATGAAACCCGACCTCACAGTTTTAGAAATAGATCGCTGATTATTACCATGTTTGCGGATCCACGAACGTTTGCTTCCATCAGTGACACACCCGTTCAAACCAGCAACTGGTTGTCTGCACAAAGCTCGAGGAATGCCGTGACCGCACGAGATCTCATCTTCTTTGTCGGCGCGAGAATGTTCAGTTGCCAGCGTAATCCCATCGGAGGATCGATACGCTGCCCCACCAGTTCCGTGTCCCCCTCCTTCAGGGCCTGGGCCGAGGCAAATCCGATCCCTAGCCCTGCACGTACCGACGCCTTAACCCCGGCGACACCGTTCACCTGGATATTCGACGATACCTTGATCCCCTGTCGCTCCAGAGCATTCTCGAGAATCGTTCGCACACCAGAGCCCGGCTCACGCCAGATAACCTGATGATCGGCAAGCGCAGAGAAAGGCACTCCTGACTGGAAATTGGTAGCCAGTTCGTGATCCTTGCGGACAACCAGCACGATTTCGTCTTCGCACCATGGCAATAGTTCGTAACTGGCGGGTAGTGCGCTCAAATCCATCTCTCCTTCCACGAAGCCGACGTCGAGGTCGGACATGCACTGCACGATCTCTCTCGAATCGCCAGTTTTCATGTAGACGTCCAGCCCCGGGTACAGGGTCTGCATTCGAACCACGTACTGAGGCAAATAGTAACTGCCGATGGTAACCGTCGAACCGATCCGAAGAACCCCGCTGTTGACCGTCTGTAGACGATGAACGTACTCCTCGATCCGGAACATCTCCTCGCGTAACTGTTCCGCGTGTTCCAGAAGACCTTCACCCGCCGGTGTCAGACGGATTCGGTGTCCCTCTCTTATATATAGCGGTTCACCAACAGCGTCCTGAAGCAACTTGAGGCGGCCTGAGACCGCAGGCTGACCGATATGCAAATGCTCCGCCGCCCGACTAATACTCTTGAACTGGCCAACCAGCGCGAAGGTCAGGATCTGGGACGGATTCATCACTGGAAACCGCAGATAGATTCACACACGACAAATGGATTCAAAAGCGTTTTCCTTACCTCAAAATGCCCTATTATCACGAAAACTGATGTAAACTCAAAAAAAACATGATTTGAGTTATGACTTGGATCTAGGCTAAAGTCCCCCCCGCGCCAGGGTACGGTACAAACTACCACAACCCTAAGCCGACCAAGGTCGGCGTATTTTTGCCTTCAGGCATGCGCGCGGCGGTAAATTTGCTGGTTTTGGAGGACACAATCGTGTCGGTGACAAAAATAAATTTCGAACAGTTGCGAAAAAAGAAACGCACCGGCCCAAAGGGCCATGCGGTAGATCTGGTTGCACTCGAAGAAGTTCGGGTACTGTTGGCTGACGAACCAAGACGCCGGGACCTTCTGATCGAACACCTGCACAAGATACAGGATCACTTCAGACATGTCTCATCCAGGCATCTGGTCGCCCTGGCTCACGAAATGAAACTGTCCAGCGCCGAGGTTTACGAGGTTGCAAGTTTCTACCATCATTTCGACGTCGTTAAGGAAGGCCAGACTCCTCCACCGCCCCTGACTGTGCGGGTCTGCGAATCGGTTTCCTGCGAATTAGCCGGTGCCAAGCCGCTGCTCGAAGCACTGAAAGCCCGACTCGGCGATAACATCCGAGTGAAGACCGCTCCTTGCGTCGGTCGCTGTGAATTTGCACCCGTGGCCGTGGTCCACCAGAACCCGGTCGATCACGCAACCGAGGAAAGAGTCTACTCGACAGTAAAATCTGCCGAAACAACTGCGACCCCCCCCAGCTACCTCGATTACGAAAGCTATCGCGCAAAAGGCGGTTACAAAACACTGATCAACTGCCTGGAAGGAAAAAGGGACTCATCCGAAATCATCGACATCATGGAACACTCAGGGCTCCGCGGGCTCGGTGGAGCCGGCTTCCCGGCGGGAAGAAAATGGCGGATCGTCAAGGGGTATCAAGGCCCTCGCTTGATGGCGGTGAATATTGACGAAGGCGAACCGGGCACCTTCAAGGACCGGCACTATCTGGAGCGGGATCCGCACCGTTTTCTCGAGGGAGCACTGATTGCCGCGTGGGCTGTCGGGATCTCGAAAATCTACATTTATCTTCGCGACGAATATGCAGCCTGCCGTGAAATCCTGACCCGCGAAATCGCCTACCTGCAAAACCGGTTCCCAAACGCCGCCGAGCACCGAATTCCACCCATATACCTGAGGCGCGGCGCTGGCGCCTATATTTGTGGCGAAGAATCCGCCATGATCGAATCCATCGAGGGAAAACGAGGAATGCCTCGCCTTCGGCCCCCATTCCTGGCGGAAATAGGGCTGTTTGGTCGCCCTACACTTGAACACAACATGGAAACCCTGTTCTGGGTTCCGAACATTGTTGAAAAAGGACCGGAATGGTTTGCTTCCCAGGGAAGGCATGGCCGAAAAGGGCTACGCTCTTTTTCGGTCAGTGGCCGGGTACAGAACCCCGGAGTACACCTGGCGCCAGCAGGAGTCACGATGCGCGAACTGATCGACGAATACTGCGGAGGCATGTTACCGGGTCATGAATTTTATGCCTATTTCCCCGGAGGAGCTTCTGGAGGCATTCTTCCAGCATCGATGGGTGAGATCCCGCTCGACTTCGACACGCTGAATGAATACGGATGCTTCATCGGTTCTGCTGCAATCATCGTTCTTTCCGACCAGGACAGCGCGAAGGAAGCCGCACTGAACGCAATGCGCTTCTTTGAAGATGAATCGTGTGGCCAGTGCACACCTTGCCGGGTCGGTACCGCGAAAGCCGCAACCCTGATGGAAGATGATCGCTGGGATCAGTCCTGTTTAGATGACCTGGCAACGGTCATGTGCGATGCCTCAATCTGCGGTCTCGGACAGGCTGCAGCCAACCCCATGCAGTCGATTTTCAAGTATTTTCCAGAAGAACTGACTAACTGACAAATAACCTGGCAGATGAATGCCTCATGGAGTGATGACTCATGGTCGCCAAACGCGATGACATAAACCAGCCATCCACCGTCCGTTTCGAATTAGACGGAAAGGAAATCGCTGCCCTGAACGGGGAAACCATCCTTCAGGCCGCACAGCGATCCGGTGTCGAAATCCCGCACCTTTGCTACATGGAAGGATTGAGGCCGGATGGCAACTGCCGAGCCTGCGTCGTCGAAATCGAAGGTGAGCGAGTCCTTTCTCCATCCTGCTGCAGAACTCCGCAGGAAAACATGGTGGTTAGCAGTAACAACGACCGAGCCCGTAAATCGCAGGAGATGGTCCTTGAGCTGTTGCTGTCGGATATGCCGGAGCAGGGCAAATCGCCATACACCCACGAATCGGAACTGGACCAGTGGGCAGATAAGCTGGACATTGGGCAACCAAGGTTCCGATCCCGTCAGCAGCCCGCGCCAGACCTCTCGCATCCCGCAATCGCCGTCAACATGGATGCGTGCATCCAGTGTACCCGATGCTTGCGAGCCTGCCGTGAAGAACAGGTCAACGACGTCATCGGATTGGCTTTCAGGGGTTCGGATACGGAAATCACCTTCGACGTCGGCAACCCGATGGGCGCAAGCACCTGCGTCGCCTGCGGCGAATGTGTTCAGGCCTGCCCAACGGGCGCGCTGATGCCTTCTGCCAACGTCGGGTTGCAACCGGTTGAAAAGAAGGTTGATTCGACCTGTCCCTACTGTGGTGTCGGTTGCTTGCTGACCTACCACGTAAAGGACAACAAGATCCTCTACGTAGACGGGAACGATGGGCCGGCCAATCACGGACGGCTTTGCGTCAAGGGTCGGTATGGCTTTGACTACGTCAACAACCCGCTACGCCTGACCAAACCTTTGATTCGCAAAAACGGTGTGGTCAAGACCACCGAACTGCTGGACCCTGCAGATATCGACGAGGTATTCCGCGAAGCAAGCTGGGAAGAGGCCCTGGACTTTGCAGCCGGCGGATTGCGCGGATTGCTCGATGAATACGGGCCCGGTTCCCTGGCAGGGCTGGGATCAGCAAAGGGCTCTAACGAAGAAGCCTACCTTTTCCAAAAACTGGTACGCACCGGATTCCGAAGCAATAACGTCGACCACTGCACGCGGCTATGCCACGCATCGTCAGTCGCAGCGCTACTTGAATGCCTAGGCTCCGGAGCAGTATCGAACCCGGTTGAAGATGTGGCCGTCGCCGAAGTCGTGATTCTGATCGGTTCCAATCCAACCGTGAATCATCCGGTCGGGGCAACCTATATCAAGAACGCGGTAAAACGCGGCACCAAGCTCATTCTCATCGATCCAAGGCGTTCGGAGATTGCCCGGCATGCCGAGTATTCGCTTCAGTTCCGGCCCGACACCGATGTCGCCTTGCTCAACGGAATCATGCACACAATTGTCGAAGAAGGACTGGTTGATCAAGAATATATCGAACAACACACCGAAGGCTTCGACCACATGCCGGAGCATTTACAGGACTATAGCCCCGAAACAGTGGCTCCGATCTGCGGAATCGATGCAGATACCATCAAGGCTGTAGCACGCCTTTACGCCAAATCAAAGGCCTCAATGATCCTGTGGGGCATGGGCGTTTCGCAACACATCCACGGCACCGATAATGCCCGCTGTCTAATCTCCATGGCCCTGATGACTGGCCAAATCGGACGCCCTGGCACCGGACTTCATCCTCTTCGCGGCCAGAACAACGTTCAGGGGGCCTCGGACGTCGGTCTTATTCCAATGGTCTACCCCGATTACCAACCCGTAAACAGCCGGGCAGCAAAAGAAAAATTTGAAAAACTCTGGAAAACCGAACTGGACCCAACTCCAGGCCTGACCACGGTAGAAATGGTTCATGCGGCGCACGATGGCCAGGTCAAGGGAATGTATATCGAGGGTGAAAACCCGGCAATGTCGGATCCCAATCAAAACCACGCCCGGGAAGCATTCGCCAGGCTAGATCATTTGGTCGTGCAGGATATCTTTCTCACTGAAACGGCCGGTTTCGCCGATGTAATCCTGCCCGCCTCGGCATTTTCCGAAAAAACCGGGACTTTCTCCAATACCGACCGACGGGTACAGATGGGTCGCCAGGTCGTCACTCCTCCAGGCGAGGCAAAACAGGACCTGTGGATTATCCAGGAAATTGCGCGTCGAATGGGTGTGGACTGGAATTACACGGGCCCCGAGCAGGTTTTCGAGGAAATGCGGCAAGCCATGCAGTCCATCGCAGGCATGACCTGGGACCGGCTGGAAAAAGAAAATTCGCTGACTTATCCTCTGGAGAAAGAAGGCGACCCGGGTACCCCGGTCATCTTTACCGACGGTTTTCCGACTCCGAACGGAACAGGGTTGTTTGTTCCTGCAACCTTCACCCATGCGGACGAGTTACCCAATTCCGATTACCCTCTGGTATTCATTACCGGCCGACAACTCGAACACTGGCATACCGGAAGCATGACCCGTCATGCCAGCCGGCTCAATGCCATCGAACCCGATCCAGTCGCAGACATTCACCCCACGGACCTTGAGGCCCTGGGAATCGAACCGGGCGGCCTGATCACCCTCGAATCACGGCGCGGCGACATCACGGCCTATGCCCGGGCGGACATTGGCATCCCTATAGGCAATGTCTTCATGGCATTCTGCTACAACGAGGCTAGTGCAAACCTGCTCACCAACGAAGCACTCGATCCGTACGGAAAAATCCCCGAGTTCAAGTTCTGTGCTATCCGCGCCCGACCAGGTTCGAGCATCGACAAACGAATCAATTAAGCCAATGGCTGGACTCCCGGCTAGCTGGCCAGCATCGGTTGGTAATCCGCATCGACTGGGATTCCCTTTTTCCGGGTGATTCCCAACTATCCAATGGATCAGCCAGCCGGCACATGGGACGGCCAGGTGAAACCGACTCCCGAATACATGGTTTAGCGGCTTCTTCCTAAGGGTTCTACCCCTCATAAGCACGGGCTTTCCCTCGGCGACATTCGTCCTGAAAAACAAAGCCGGGCGGTTCGATACCGCGCCTGAGAATTTTCGGTTGAAAGGGGGCTTTCTTGTTGACTTTTTGGACGAAATCCTTCACCTTAGCCATATGCAAGGTTTGCTGAAAAGAGCGCCCCACTTCGGGGCGACTTTTCTGTTGAGAAGGTCAAACCTCGCAGCACCTACAATCATAAAACAATATTCGGATTCTGTTCCTTTGGACAGAAGACTGAGGAGGAGAACTATGAATAAGCCTTTCAAGAGTTGGCTGATCGCGTCTACTGTAGCGTCTATGCTGGCTGCGCCGGGCATTGCCCAAGCCAATGCCGATGTTGAAAAACTGACAAAAGATCCCGCAAACTGGGCGATCTCGAGCGGCGATTATGCGGCAACCCGCTACAGCAAATTGAGCCAAATCAACACCAAGAACGTTAAGGACCTGCAGGTTGCATGGACATTCTCCACCGGAGTCTTGCGCGGTCATGAAGGCGGCCCTCTGGTCGTTAACGACACAATCTACATTCACTCCCCCTTTCCGAACAAAGTCTTCGCGCTGAACCAAGAGGATCAGACCATCAAATGGGTCTACAACCCGACTCAGAACGCAGATGAAACAATCCCAGTCATGTGCTGTGACACGGTCAACCGTGGCTTGGCCTATGGGGATGGCAAAATTTACCTTCTGCAATCTGACACGACTCTGGTCGCATTGGACGCAGAAACTGGGAAGAAACTCTGGAGTGTCAAAAATGGTGACCCGAAACTGGGTATGACCAACACCAGTGCACCTTTCGCGGTCAAGGACAAAGTCATCGTCGGAATTTCCGGTGGTGAATTCGGAGTTCGCGGATTCCTTGCTGCCTACAACGCTAAGGACGGAACATTGGCTTGGAAGGGCTACAGCATGGGACCCGACGCGGACACCCTGATCGACCCAAAAGAAACCACTTCCATGGGCCAGCCAGTGGGTGAAGATTCCAGTCTCAAGACCTGGAAAGGCGACCAGTGGAAAATCGGTGGCGGTACGACCTGGGGCTGGTACGCATACGACTCTGCACTCGGCCTTGTGTACTATGGATCAGGCAACCCGAGTACTTGGAACCCGACACAACGCCCTGGCGACAACAAGTGGTCCATGAGCCTTTGGGCACGTAACGTCGACACCGGCGCGGTAAAATGGGTGTACCAGATGACTCCTCATGACGAATGGGATTACGACGGCATCAACGAAGTCGTACTGGTCGACCAGAAGATGGGCGGCAAGGATCGTAAAACCATCGTTCACTTCGACCGCAATGGATTCGGCTACACGCTGGACCGTGTTAGCGGCGAGTTGCTTGTCGCTGAAAAATTCGACAAGGCCGTTAACTGGGCAAC
>JANXGZ010000036.1 GCA_024958995.1 Methylococcales bacterium
AGTCCTCGCCCGAGCCGATGGCGGCGAGGAGGTTTTCTGGGACAGGGGTCTGTTGTCCCGGGATTAATCCCGTTTGTGGGCGTTTCGTCCGCAGTCGATTCGGTGTTCTGGAATTGAACCCTCACCATCCTGCCGTGTCTTGAGCATTCCGATACAGATCTTCTGTCTGGACGCAATGTTGGGTGGGTGGTCCGCGCATCGTACAGGGTTCTGGTCAATGGTTTAACCACGATCGTCGTGGTGTGTGCTACCGATGACTTCTTTCCTGTTCAAGGCGTCTATTCATTCCCCATGCCCGGATGGGTCGATACAGGAATGGCCTACTGACCTGCATCGATTGACTATGCCAGGTTTTGTAGACGTCCAGCCTGTTGTTGTGGCCGACTGTTTTCCTACGTCGCTCGGTTTATTGGTTGTTCGCTGGCGAGACAATGGCCGCGTAGCGCAAGAAGCTGTGCTCCAGAAGCCTGTCGTCCCCCATCATCCGGCCAGAGGCTTCTGGCCCTTAAATCTTGCAGTTTGCCGAGTCCCCCTCCTGCCATGACTTCTTCCCTTTGTTCCTAAATTCGGGAACTGGGTTTGGAAGAGGCTTATCGTCTCAAGTCTTCTGAGTTCCGCAGGGTTGACTTGGTGGATTTTAGTTCCTATAGTGCAAAATAATGGGAAAAAGTGAAAAGAATTGGTAAAAAATAATGCTACGGGGTGTGGACGCAATCAATTTGGACGGTAAGGGACGCTTTTCGATTCCCACGAAGTACCGTGCCGTGTTGGCAGATCATTGTGAAAGCAAGCTGGTGGTTACCGCGAACCGCGAGCGTTTCCTGGTTCTATATCCGTTGCCCTTGTGGGAAGAAACTGAAGGCAAGCTGAAAAAATTACCAACGCTGAACAAGACGGCCATGCGCTTCAAACGTTTTATCCTCGGTTATGCGTCGCAGTGTGACTTGGACGGACACGGGCGGGTTTTGTTACCCGAAAAACTAAGGACCTTCGCCGGACTTGAAAAACGGATTGTTCTTTCGAGCCAGATTGATCGGTTTGAAATTTGGTCGGAAGAAGCCTGGGAACAGAGTGTGGACGCGTGGCTTGAAGACGATAATCTGGACGAACTGAAAGAGGTTGCCAATGATCTGGTTATCTAGGCAGAACATTGGCGGATGAGCATCTGCCGGTCATGCCTGATGAAACCATCCAGGCGCTGGCGATTGACCCGGGAGGAATTTACATTGATTGCACATTCGGAAGAGGGGGACATAGCCGCCTGATTCTGGAGCGTCTGGAACGCGAGGGAAGGCTTCTTGCGTTTGACCGGGATGCGCAGGCTGCCAACTCGAAGACAGCGCACGAATTGCGGCGTGATCCGAAATTCAGACTGGAGAAATGCAACCTCATGAACCTTGAAACGCTTGCTGCATCTCGAGGGTGGTTGGGCCAGGTCACCGGGGTCCTGATGGACCTCGGTGTTTCTTCCCCACAGCTTGATGATGCAAGCCGGGGTTTCAGTTTCATGAGAGACGGACCACTGGACATGCGAATGGACACGACCACGGGTGGAACTGCGGCTGAGTGGATTGATACGGTTTCAGAGCGCGAACTGGTGCGGGTTCTGAAGACTTTCGGTGAAGAACGTTATGCCCGGCGGATCGCCAGGGTTGTGGTGGAGAGCCGGGGTGATCAACCGATCAGGACGACCCTGGAACTGGCCCAGTTGATTGAGCAGGCTGTTCCACGACGCGATCCAGGGAGGCATCCGGCGACGCGCAGTTTTCAGGCAATCAGGATTCACCTGAATAGGGAATTGGAGGAATTGAAAACCGGCCTTGGGCAGGCGGTGAAGATCATGAAGCCGGCGGGCCGCCTGGTAGTGATTTCCTTTCATTCGCTGGAAGACAGGATTGTTAAGCGATTCATTCGGCGTGAATGCAAGGGAGAGGATTTCCCCTTGGGGCTGCCGGTCATGGCGTCGGCGTTTTCTCCCAGGCTCAGGTCATTGGGTCGGGCAGTCCGGGCAGGGGATCGCGAGGTGGCTGCCAATCCACGCGCCCGAAGCGCCGTTCTTCGGTCGGCGGAGCGGGTGGGTCGGTGATGCATTTACTTGGCTTGGCTTTTCTGG
>JANXGZ010000096.1 GCA_024958995.1 Methylococcales bacterium
GCGATCATGTTTCCTGTTCAGGTTGCCGACAGCAGATAGGCGAAAAGAAGGTGGTTGCTGACCCCATGACGACAAGGCTGGTATTGGTTGAGTCGGTCACGAGGAAAATCATCGGACAGTGATAGCCTCTGGTCAAGCGTTGGGTGGCCGATTCGTTGGGGGCAAAGTCAGAACAGGAATACCTCCTGGCTTCATTGAACCTGGCCTGCGCGGCTTCCGATTGGTGTGTTCAGCGCTGGCAGTGTCCACAGTAAAAGGTCGAGCGCTGGCTGGTCCGGCATTGCCGGATCGGTAAACGGCATCGTGGGCATGGCTGTCCGTCCTTGTTATAAACGCTCAGGGTTTGCTGGAAATAACCCGGCTGCCCAGATTCGTTTACGAAGTCGCGGAGTGTGGTTCCTCCCAGCCGAATCGAGTTTTCCAGCACCCCTACTATGGCTGTGCATAGGGCCTGCAGGCGTGACTTGGAAATCTTCCCGGCCCTGCGTCGGGGGTCGATTCCGCTCAGAAATAGGGCTTCGTTTGCATAGATATTTCCGATCCCTGCAACCACGCGGCTATTCATGAGAAAAGCCTTGATCGACGACCTGCGGTTTCTCGCGGTTTTATACAGGTATTCGCCATTGAAATCGTCCGAAAAGGGCTCGGGACCCATCGATACGATCAGCGAATGGTTGTTCGGGTCATCGGGGGTCCATAGCAGGCATCCGAATCGCCGCGGGTCATGGAACCGCAGGCATAGACCCTCGGCAAAAACGATATCGACGTGGTCATGTTTACTGAATTGGCTGTTGTCTCCTACCAGTCGCAGGCTTCCTGACATCCCCAAGTGGATGATCAGGGTACCCATTCGAGTCCGCAGGAGTAGATACTTGCCCCGCCGGTTGACTTCAGTGAACCGTTGTCCTGGCAGTACGGTTTTCAGGGTATCAGGGACCGGCCAACGTAACTGCGGTTGCCGGATTACAATGGTCTTGATGACAAGTTTGAGGATATGTGGTTCGATTCCCCGCCTGGTTGTTTCAACTTCGGGAAGTTCGGGCATCTCGAGTCTGTTTTAGGAGAGGGGCGGTGGTAGTTGGGTCGCTCCGGGAACGGCGGAGGTCAGGCCATCAATACCGGTTGAGCAGGCTGGAAAGATCAATCCAAGCAATGCTCGATCTCCCAGTAATGTTCGGACTGCATTTCGTTCAGCCGCGAAGCCGTGCGTTCGAATTCGAATGCACCTTCTCCTTGCGGGTAAAGCTTCTCAGGATCTGTTTCGGCGGTACAAAGCAGTTTCACCTTGTGTTCGTAGAGGGCGTCAATGAGTGTCACGAAGCGCTTTGCCTCATCCATTGTTTCGGCGCTCATGCGCGGGATATCGCAAAGGATCAGAGTGCTGAAGTCGCAGGCGATTTCAATGTAGTCGGCAGCTCCGAGAGGAGTTTCGCACAGGTCGGAAAAACCGGCCATGACAACGTCGCCGTGCACGGCCGGCAAGTGTATTTTCCGCCCCTTGACTTCGATTTGCCCTGGAGCTTCTGGCGCGCCTTGGGTCAGGTCATCAAAGCTTTCCCTGACAAAGGTGTCTGCATCTTCTCCGAGGGGAGTGAAATAGGTTGTCGACAGGGCACGCAGGTGGACCAGCCGGTAGTCCTGCTCCGATTCAAGTTCAACGACCTGCGTATTTTCTTTCAGGAGTTCGATGAAAGGAAGGAATCGCTCTCTCTGCAAGCCGGTCTTGTAAAGCTCGTCCGGGTGCCGATTGGAGGTGGCCACAAGGAGCATTCCCTGTTCGAAAAGCGCATCGAACAGTCGACCCAGGATCATGGCGTCGGCGATGTCGGTAACATGGAATTCGTCGAGACAGAACAGCTTTGCCGATTCCCGGATTTTTCTGCTCAGAGGGAGAAGCGGATCACCATCGTTCTGTTGTCGCCATTCGTGCATGAACGAGTGTACTTCCAACATGAAGGCGTGGAAGTGGACCCTTTTCTTGTTTTCTACGGGGCAATGGTCGAAGAACAGGTCCATCAGCATGGATTTGCCCCGGCCAACGTTCCCGTAGAGATAGATCCCTGGTGTTTTTTCCGCAGGCTGAGGGAAAAATCGCCTAATCAGGGATGGTTTTTCTTTTACCGGTTCGGTGCTTAGCCTGGTGCACAGATCCTGCAGGGCTTTGAGTGCCGAAACCTGTGCGGGATCGTAGGCTATATGGTGTTGCTGGGCCATCTCACGGTATAGCGTACCCAGTCCCCCGATTTGATCGAGTTCCGACAAAGGTACTGGTGAATTGCTTTGAGATGTCTCGGTCACCCGCTGAATCCCCAGGGAAAACGATGCATTATAAATTGGAATTCAGGTTTCGACGAGCGCGGGGAGTTGAGTGGCCTGTGAACGGTTGGTAACGAGCTATCCATGTTTGTTGTGAATAGTGTCTGGACGTCTCATGAATGTTGCGGTTTAGGTTAACCAGATACTTCAGTAGCGAGAGACTAGAGGATCACTACAATTCCATAAATTGTACGCTTTAACCAAAAAATCGGTAGAATCAGCAAACTTTTACGCATCAATTTATTAAGGTAAAGCAATGGAAACGAAAAAGATCCTAGGGTTGGGCGATGCCAAACGGGTTGCTGCAGCGGCTGAAGCAGAGGCTCAGAGAAACAACTGGGACGTGGTGATTGCAGTCGTGGATGATGGCGGGCACTTGATGTACCTGCAGCGCGAGAAAGCCCAGTTGGGCAGTATCGACGTGGCCATCAACAAAGCAAAGGTGGCACTGATGTTTCGTCGCCCAACCAAATTCTGGGAAGAAATGGTTGCACAGGGTCGGCAAGGGTATCTCGCAATGCCCGGTATGCTACCAATCGAGGGCGGGCTTCCACTCATCAGCGACGGCCATGTTGTCGGTGCGATCGGCATCAGCGGAGTAAAATCTAATGAAGATGCCCAGATCGCAAAGGCGGGGGTTACAGCGCTTTAGTTGATGGACGGACGACCAATTGCAAATATCCACGTTAGCTCGAACAAAGACGAATTTAGTGACAGTTACCGATTGATCAATGGGACGAAATTCCAAGCTTGTTTATTCGACCGAAAGCGGGCGCATCCATCTGCAAGACGAGGCAAGGGTCCCGGTTGTACCGGCCGTAGACGGCATTGTTCGGATTCGGCGCGAAACAAAGGGTCGCAAA
>JANXGZ010000059.1 GCA_024958995.1 Methylococcales bacterium
TCACAGAGCGAACTGTTGCCGGCAAAACAGGCTTTCCGATTTTTCGCCACGGTCCGGGATGCAAATACGCTCCACGTTAACTGGGAGATCGCACAGGGCTATTACCTGTATCGGGAAAAATTCAGGTTCGAACTCGCCCAGAACTCTGGCGTTGCTCTTAGCAAGTTCGATCTGCCAAGAGGCACGCCCGAACATGACGAAGCATTCGGCAACGTCGAGATCTTCCATGATGCCGTAGGCTTCGACCTGCCGATCCAGCGAACCACGTCCGGGCCGAGAACCATCGAACTGATCGCGCATTTCCAGGGCTGTGCCGATCAAGGGGTTTGCTACCCACCGATGAAAAACGCCGTGCTACTGGACCTGCCACCGGCGACAGATACCATAGAACCGACTGCCGACCTGCCCCAAAGATCCGAATCGGAGCAGATCGCATTTTCCTTACAAAGGGATTCCTTCGGACTGACCGTCCTCAGTTTTTTCGGTTTCGGCCTACTACTGGCCTTTACTCCCTGCGTATTCCCGATGATCCCAATCCTGTCCGGTATCATCGTCGGACAGGGCGAATCGATCGAGACTCGCCGAGCATTCCTTCTGTCGTTTTGTTACGTCCTAGCCTCGGCCGTGACCTACACTGTATTCGGTGTCATCGCAGCTCTGTTTGGCAGCAGCCTGAACCTCCAGGCAATGTTCCAGGCCCCCGCGATCATCATCGCGTTCAGCAGCCTTTTCGTCCTGCTCGCTTTTTCCATGTTCGGTTTCTTCACCTTGCAAATGCCGTCCGCTATACAAACGCGGATCTCCACCATGAGCCAACAAGGCCGCCAGGGCGGAGGCGCTCTGGCGGCCGCCACCATGGGAGTTCTATCAGCCCTGATCGTCGGCCCCTGTGTTGCTGCTCCCCTGGCCGGAGCGCTGATTTACATCGGTCAGACCGGCGATGCCGTTCTGGGCGGCCTGGCCTTGTTCGCGATGGGAATGGGAATGGGTTTTCCGTTACTGATCATCGGAACATCGGCCGGCCGACTATTACCGAAAGTCGGTCCCTGGATGAATTCGATCAAGGCGGTATTCGGAGTGCTTCTGCTGGCCGTGGCGGTGTGGCTGCTCGACCGAATAGTTCCTTCGGCAATTAGCATGCTCCTCTGGGCTGCGCTCCTGATCATTCCTGCCATTTACCTTCGAGCGATTGATGGCTTGCCAGAATCGGCATCCGGTTGGACTCGCCTTTGGAAAGGATGCGGAATCATTATGCTGATCGCGGGGGTGTTACTGATCATCGGCGTTGCCTCCGGCAACCGCGATCCGCTGCGGCCACTGGCCAACATGGTTGCCGGCGGAACGACAATCGAAAAGGAAAGCCTGACCTTCAAACCGGTCGTTTCATCGCAGAACCTCGACCTTTATCTAGAAAAAGCGGCCGAAAACGGTCAATGGGTAATGCTCGACTATTACGCCGACTGGTGCATATCCTGCAAAGAAATGGATTACTACACGTTCTCCGATCCCGGCGTCCGCAAAGCACTCGATAAAATGGTCTTGGTTCAGGCGGATGTCACCGACGATACCCCTGTGAACAATGGACTACTGCAGCGCTTTAACCTGATCGGCCCCCCGGCGATCCTGTTTTTCCAGCCCGGCAAGGGCGAACGCAGGGAATTCCGGGTCGTCGGCTACAAGGACCCCGAACCTTTCCTGCAACACCTGCGACAATTCCTCACGGATGTTTAAACCAATCCTGCTGTCCTTATTCCTGATAGGCATCCTGGCAGGAGGGGTCTACGCCGTTCGGGCAACCGGATCCGAGGATTCGGTCAATTATCCAGAACTACGGAATTTTTCGTTGCCTGACACCAATGGCGAACTCCAGAGTATTGACCAATGGCGAAACAAGGTGCTGGTCATCAATTTCTGGGCGACCTGGTGCGAGCCGTGCCGCAAGGAGATTCCACTGTTCATGGATCTGCAGAAAACCTACCGAAACCAGGATTTGCAGTTTGTCGGTATTGCCATCGACGAAACCAACGCTGTACGCGAATTTACCGATCGCCAACAAATCAACTATCCCTCCCTGATTGCCGGCATGGCGGGAATGAGCCTTTCGGCATCTCTAGGCAACCTGGTCGGCGTGGTTCCCTTCACGGTTGTCGTCAACCGTGAAGGCAGGATTGTGCATACCCAGCCAGGCATGTTTCATATCAAACAATTCCGTGCCCTAGTCTTGCCCCTGCTTCAATCCGGAAACCAGAAAACATCGGAAAACCCGTCCAACGTGCAAGAAGTATTGCCGATCTAACATCATTGTGGACAAAAACGAAGCGATCGTGCAGAATGTTCCCTCATTAGAAACCGTCCTAATTACTTTTACCACAGCCTCAATCAGCGGTATCGGCCTTATGGCAAAGATCACGGTACTGAACGGACCGAACTTGAACCTTCTGGGTACGCGTGAACCGGATCTTTACGGCCGAGCTACCCTGGAAGATATTCGGGTCCGAATGGAATCGCTGGCATCGGAAAAAGGCTACGAACTTGACTTTTTCCAGAGCAACGCGGAACACGAGATTGTTGAGCGGATACACCAGGCATACCACGAAACTGCTGACATTGTGGTGATCAATCCTGCCGCATTCACCCATACCAGCATCGCGATACGCGATGCGTTGCTGGCGACTTCCATCCCTTTTATCGAGGTACACCTCTCGAATGTTCATGCCCGTGAACCCTTTCGCAGGTCATCATACCTGTCTGATCTTGCCTGCGGTGTCATCTGCGGGTTTGGGGCATTAGGATACGAACTTGCACTGCTTGCAGCA
>JANXGZ010000234.1 GCA_024958995.1 Methylococcales bacterium
GATGCCTGAAGCTTGGCCGACCATTCGGAAATAGAACGCTTGATCTGGGTGCTGTCTAGGGTCGTCAGTTCGCCTGATTTCAGCATCCTTCGCCCCGCGACCCAGACATCGGTAACCTGGTTACGGCTGGCGGAATAGGCGATCTGCGAACACGGATTGTATACCGGCAGGGTTTCCAGGCTATCCAGTGACATCGCTGTGAGATCGGCTGATTTCCCGGCCTTGAGCGACCCGCAGCGGTCGTCGATGCCCAGCGCGGTGGCTCCGTTCAGCGTTGCCATTCGTAGAGCCATTGCTGCAGGAACCGCACTGGCGTCACCTGCAACCCCCTTAGCGAGTAGTGCAGCGGTACGCATCTCGTCGACGATATCGAGACTGTTATTGCTTGCTGCGCTGTCGGTACCAAGGGCAACGTTGATCCCGTTCTCCAGCAACTGGCTCACGGGACAGAAGCCGCTGGCTAGCTTAAGATTGGATTTCGGACAGTGAACCACGTGGCAGCCGTGTTCGGCGAGTCTGGCGATTTCATCCTCGTCGAGTTGGGTCATATGGACTGCAATGAAGGAGGGGCCCAGAAGGCCCAGATTTTCCAGACGCTCCAGTGGTCTTGTTCCTGTACTTTGGATCTGTTGGTCGATTTCGTCGCGTGTTTCATGCACATGCATGTGAATCGGCAACTGCAGCTCATCAGAGTACATTTTCACCTTGCGCAGCGCATCATCGGATACAGAGTAAGGCGCATGTGGGGCGAAGGCTGCGTTCACCAGCGACTCGTTGCGAAGTTCGTCGTGCAGGACCAGCCCCTTGCGGATGTATTCATCGCTGTTATTCGCCCAGGCGCTGGGAAAATCGATCACGATCAGTCCGATACAGGCACGAATGCCGCTCGCCAGAGCCGCTCGCGCACTGATCTCCGGAAAAAAATACATATCGTTGAAACAGGTAATACCTCCGCGCAGCATTTCGGCGATTGCCAGTTCCGTTCCTTCACGGACGAACGACTCGTCGACCCATTTTTGTTCCAGTGGCCATATCGTGCTTTGCAGCCATTCCATCAGAGGCAAGTCGTCCGCGATACCCCTCAGGAAGGACATGGGCGAGTGCGTATGGCAATTGACCAGCCCCGGAATCAGAACGTGGTCGTTCAGTGTTTCCATTGATCCAGCTTGATATTTGGCCAGAGCTTCCTCGGTGGGAAGCAGTTCGACGATTTGTCCATTGAGAATGGCGATGGAATGATGTTCCAGTATCAAGCCGTGAGGTTCGACAGGTATAATCCAGCGGGAATTGATCAGGGTATCGACTAACATGATTCGAAGTTGGAATGAAGGGCGCCTCACTCTATCATGGCACCGGGGACGCTGCACATGAACAAACCGGTGATTGACATGGAGGGTTCGGTCAGGGCCCTGTACTGGTCGGACGACCGATTATCGGTTCTGGATCAGCGCGTTCTGCCGGACCAGATCTGCTACGAGGTTTTCGATACCGTGGAGGGTGTAGCCGAAGCTATCCGCTCGATGCGGGTTCGCGGCGCTCCGGCGATCGGGATTGCGGCGGCCTTCGGGGTGGTGTTGGCGGCGCGTCAGCGTTACCGTGAGAACCCGCAGGAGTGGCGCTTAGCTATCATGGACGATATCCGTTGTCTGGCTGAATCGCGGCCGACTGCCGTGAACCTTTTCTGGGCGTTGGGCGAGATGCAAGGTTGCTTCGACGGGATCACCGGAGACCCGGAACCCGCGTTGCTGAAGCATGCCACCGCCATTCACGAACAAGATGTCCAGGCCAACCTCCGTATGGGCGAACTGGGCAGTGCGGTTCTGTCTGATGCGTCAGGAGTGCTGACCCACTGCAACGCGGGTGCTCTTGCCACCGGCGGCTATGGAACTGCACTGGGCGTGATCCGGAGTGGATACCGCAAGGGCATAGAACATGTGTTTGCTACCGAAACCCGTCCCTGGAATCAAGGTGCGCGACTCACCGTCTGGGAATTCCACCAGGATCGTATCCCGGTTACCATGGTTGCAGATTCGGCTGCGGCTTCGCTGATGGCTACCGGGCAAGTTCAGTGGGTTGTTGTCGGCGCCGATAGGATTACCGCCAATGGTGATGTGGCGAACAAGATTGGCACTTATTCGCTGGCGGTTCTGGCGCGCCATCACGGGGTCCGCTTCATGGTGGTTGCCCCTACGTCCACGATTGATCGCGAACTTGAATCCGGTCGGGATATTGTCATCGAAGAACGGGAGCAGAGCGAACTGTTGCCCCAGTACTACCTGGACAATGACAGTTGTGTTGAAGCCTGGAATCCGGTTTTCGATACCACGCCGGCAAATCTGATTGATGCGATAGTCACTGAGAAGGGTGTAGTACATGACCCTGACCAGGAAGGAATGCAGAGGCTTTTCGATGCCTAGAAGTATTCTGCAAGCATGTGAGCATTGGATTGTTAGAGCCTCGGGGCTTCGAATGAAAAAAACGGATCAAACCAGATGATGAACCAGTTGATCTCTGTTGCGCTTGGCGGTTCGGTAGGGGCGTTGCTGCGCTACTTTATCTCCACCGGGGTGTATGCTTGGCTGGGCAAGGGCTTTCCCTACGGAACCCTGGCGGTTAACGTGATTGGATCGTTCTTGATCGGGCTGATGACTGAAGCCCTGGTCTTGCAGCGGGTCGCCATCGCCATGGAATATCGGGCGGCGATCCTGATTGGCCTTTTTGGTTCTCTGACGACCTTTTCGACCTTTTCCCTGGATACCTTTTACCTGTTCGAACAAGGTAATTACGGCAAGGCAGGGTTAAATATCCTGGTTAGCGTTGCTGTCTGCTTGATCGCTGTCTGGGCAGGACTTTCGTTTGGACGCGTACTGTTTACTTCCTCGGCAGGAGTGATACACCTGTCCGGCGTTCTGTTGCCTTACGGGATCGTGATCGTTAACGCCATCGGTGCTTGCCTGATCGGGGTCGTCATGACCATACTGGCGGAAAAGGCCGGACTTGCACCTGAATACCGACTCATCCTGATGGTCGTGGTGGTGGGTGCCTTTGTTACTTTTTCCAGCCTCTACATCATTCTGAAGATGGTGGAGTTGGGTCCGGCGATCAAAAACACGGTTGTAGTTGCCTTGAGTGTTGTGGCGTTGAACGGAATGATGTGCATGCTGTTTTTCTGGGCTGGTTCGTTGCTCGGTCGACATGTTTGATTGATTGCTGCGGGTGATCTGCACTTGCAACCGATGCTGCGTACCGCATGCCGGTATTGCAGGAAACGATTACTCTTAATTCCCTGATAAGGAGGATACCTGAAGTCTCATGCTTGACCCACGTTTGATGAGAACCCGTATTGATAAAGTGGCCAGTGAACTGGCGCGCCGTGCGTTCGATCTGGATATAGCCGCCTTCGAGGAACTGGACGGGCGGCGAAAGGAAATTCAGACCCTGACCCAGTCTCTGCAGAATCAGCGGAACAAGAGATCAAACGGTATTGGGAGAGCCAAGGCGGCGGGGGAAGATATTCAGCCGCTCCTGAAGGAAGTGGAAGACCTAGGCGATAAACTGCGGGCTTCGGAAGCTGAATTGTCTGGTCTTCAGGCGCAAATCCAGGATTTCATGCTGGATCTTCCGAACCTACTGGACGAAGCGGTTCCTGCTGGAAAAACCGAGGACGACAACGAAGAAATCAGTCGGTGGGGAGAACCCGCGGAATTTGATTTTGAAGCGATGGATCATGTTGAACTTGGAATCCGATTACAGCAAATGGATTTCGAAGTTGCGGCCAAACTGGCATCGGCCCGCTTTGTCACCCTGCAGGGTGGATTGGCGGCCATGCACCGTGCACTGATCCAGCTCATGCTCGATACACACGTCCAGGAGCACGGCTATACCGAGGTTTATGTTCCTTACCTGGTCAACAGTGACAGCATGCGTGGAACCGGGCAGTTGCCAAAGTTTGCAGAGGACCTGTTTGCAGTAAGCAACGATCCTCCGCTCTACCTGATTCCAACTGCCGAAGTTCCCGTGACCAATCTGGTTCGGGATACGATTACGGAAAACGGGCCGATGCCGCTTCGTTTTGTGGCCCATACTCCGTGTTTTCGAAGTGAAGCCGGGTCCTACGGCAAGGATGTGCGCGGCATGATCCGACAACACCAGTTTGAAAAAGTGGAACTGGTTCAGATCGTTCGTCCCGGGGAGTCAGAAGCTGGGCATGAAGAGTTGACCGGACATGCGGAGACCATCCTGCAACGGCTGGAGTTGCCGTACCGAAAGGTGCTGCTTTGTGCCGGAGACACGGGGTTTTCGTCGTCGAAAACCTACGATCTGGAGGTATGGCTGCCGGGGCAGAAAAAGTACCGGGAAATCTCGTCATGCAGCAATTTTAGGGATTTTCAGGCGAGACGGCTTTCTGCCCGCTGGCGCAATCCGGAAACTGGTAAACCGGAGCTGGTGCATACCGTGAATGGCTCCGGCCTGGCTGTAGGGAGAGCTCTGGTTGCGGTGATGGAAAATTACCAGAAACCAGACGGGTGTATCCGTGTTCCTGAGGCTCTTCGGCCGTACCTTGGTGGCAGGGAAACGATTGGGTGAGGGCAGGTTGCGAGTGGTCAGGACAGAGCTTTTCGACAGCTAATAAAAAAGCCCGGTGAAAACGCCGGGCTTTTTGTTGTTGGCTTTGAGCTGCCGTTGACTAGTCGTCGCCGCTGAATGCACCGAGGATGTGAAGCAGGCTCAGGAACAGGTTGTAGATGGATACGTACAGGCTGATTGTTGCCAGGATGTAGTTGGTTTCTCCGCCGTGAATGATTTCGCTGGTTTGATAAAGGATCATGCCCGACATCAGTAGAATGAACATTGCCGAGACAGCCAGCGACAGAGCGGGGATGGAAAACAGCATTCCGACCAGGCCGGCCAGAAATGCAACTAGGATCCCGACCATCAGGAAGCCGCCAAGGAAGCTGAAATCCTTGCGACTGGTGAGGACGTAGCCGGACAGGCCCAGGAAAATGATTCCGGTGCCGCCAAGTGCGGTCATGATCAGTTCCGCCCCATTGGACATGAACGTCAGGTACATGTTCAGGATCGGGCCCAGTGTCAGCCCCATGAACCCGGTCAGAGCAAAGATGAAAATCAGCCCGGTGCTACTTTGGCTGTACTTTGTTGTGAGGAACAACAGGCCGAAATAGCCGATCAGGGTCAGGAACGGGTTCATCGGTGCCATGTTCATCATCATCGACAGACCCGCTGTTGCGGCACTGAACAGTAAGGTCATGGAAAGCAACGCATAGGTATTTCTAAGCACCTTGTTAATTTCCAGAACTTGCGCTTCAGAACG
>JANXGZ010000089.1 GCA_024958995.1 Methylococcales bacterium
TCTTATCCGGCAATTGCCGCAACATGCCACAAAATACCCTCTCGATCGCATCAAGCTGAGTTTTGTAGGACTCAAGGTTTACCACTTTTTGCTGTTTTCTCTCGAAGATTTTCTTGAGCGATCGCCAAAGTCTCGTTGACCTGAGAAAACTGATCCCTGATCAGAGGGAAGGGTATTGTCTAGGACGAAGGATTCCACACCCACCACCTCAGCCTGAAGACCTCCAACCTCAAGTGCAGCAACCTTTTCCTTTCTGCAGGCAGCCAGTAGCACATCGACGACCTCCGGGCAGTCCTGGATGCAACCGAGGACTTCGAAATCCAGGTTCACTTCATCAAGGGAATAAGGGATGAACCGATCCACTTCCAATTCAACCCGGTTTTCCAGTTCGTCGTTGTTCAAGTCGGCCGGAAAGCGCAGCATCTTGATAATGACCGCAGACGCAGGTACTGCCATTATGGCGCTTTTGTGCCAGCATCCCGACCTTTCAATAACTTTCTTTAGGCTATGGCCGACAATCTCGAAATCGGTTGGATTGTTTGGTCCACCTGATCCACAGGTCAAGGCTTCGACAGCGTAAGCTTCAACGCGGTAAGAAGTCATAGTGGGAGAAAGTGCAAGAAGTTTCACTGATACCTACCCGATATCAACCCCCACCAGGGCTGGTTTCTTCCTCCTGAAAAAAACATGGATGACTCGATTGGTTGCGAAATTTACTGAGCCCGGATCAAGGCATGCGAGCGCTGCAAATATCCAGAATTCTCCCGGTGGGATTAATGTTTCCTGTAGTATAGACAACAAGCAAATAACGACTTTCGAACACGCATTTTGTTGGCTTTGAGCTGCGGTCAACGAAGAATTTTGTGACCAACCGCTCCTTTTTCACGAAGTGACCAACCCAGGACCCAAAAAAAGATCGTTCCTCAAGAACTGCCTGAGGTTTCTGACGATTGCTTCCATATTTTTCACCACCATCGCGGTAACAGGCACCTTTCTGTTTTATCAGAGGGTCGCGTCCGACTTGCCTGATATCAGCCAGCTGCGCGAGGTCCAACTGCAAGTACCTCTTGCGGTTTACAGCGAAGACGAGCAATTGATTGCCCAGTTTGGCAAAAAAAAACGCATTCCGATCTCAGAAAACAGAATCCCTAAAAAACTGGCAGAAGCCTTTATATCCGCCGAAGATCACCGATTTTTCAGTCATCCCGGAATAGACTACAAGGGCCTGATTCGCGCAGGTATCCAGTTGATCCGGACCGGGGAAAAGCGCCAGGGCGGTAGTACCATTACCATGCAGGTCGCCCGCAACTTCTTTCTGAGCCCGGAAAAAACCTATCTTCGTAAGATCAAGGAGATCATTCTGGCACTTGAGATCGAATCCCAGCTGAGCAAGCAGGAAATCCTCAGCCTGTATCTCAACAAGATCTACCTAGGCCATCGAGCGTACGGAATCGGGGCCGCCGCGCAAATCTATTATGGGAAAACGGTCGACCAGTTGACCACAGAGGAAGGCGCAATGATGGCGGGCCTTCCCAAGGCACCCTCCCGGTTCAACCCGGTCACCAATCCGGAGCGCGCACTGAAACGACGAAACTATATCCTGAACCGCATGCACAGTCTCCAGTACTTGGATCAGAAAGAGCTTGATCAGACGCTGGAGCAGCCGGTAACGGCGCGAATCCACTCCGATTCAATCGAGCTTCATGCCCCTTATATCGCCGAGTTGGTCCGGCAGAAGATGGTGGAAAAGTTCGGGCCAGACTCGCTGACCAGCGGCTACAAGGTGTATACGACGGTTAAAAGCGATCTGCAGATTGCGGCCAGGAGTGCATTGCGCCGGGCACTGCACGAATACGATGAACGGCACGGTTTCCGTGGGATCGAAGCTCAATCCGGCCTTGTGGAAACAGCTTCCGAAAACGACATAATGGAAAGGCTAAAAGGTTTTGGAAAGGTTGGCGATACGTTGCCAGCCCTGGTCAGAGAGGTCAACAAGGATTCCATTGATCTGAGGGTGCTGGGTAAGGAACGAACCCACTTAACCAAGGATAAAATGACATGGGCAAGGAAATATATCAATCAGAACGAGAGAGAAGCGTCGGCCCGATCCCCCAATCAATTGCTCTCCGTTGGCGATATCATCCGGGTTAGGAAAGGTCGAACCGGCAACTGGAGACTTGCCCAAATCCCCGAGGTCTCTGGTGCACTGGTTTCGCTGAATCCAACCGATGGAGCAATGGTCGCCCTTGTCGGAGGCTACGATTTCTACAGAAGCAAATACAATCGTGCCACCCAAGCCAAACGCCAACCGGGCTCAGGCTTCAAACCAATCCTCTTTACCAAGGCCCTCGAGGAAGGTTTTACCTTATCGACCGTGATCAATGACGCGCCCATCGTTTATATGAACCCATGGACAGAGGAAGAATGGCGTCCCCAGAATTACAGTGGGAAATACTATGGGCCTACGCGTCTTAGGATTGCATTGAGAAAGTCCAGAAACCTGGTCTCCATACGACTGCTTCGGCAAATCGGAATTGAAAAGGTCGCTCAAACCGCCATCAGTTTCGGATTACCAACAGACCAGATCCCTCGAACACTGTCGATGGCACTCGGCAGCGGAAGCGCAACACCGCTCCAGATGGCACGAGCTTATACCGTGTTCGCAAACGGCGGTTTCCTGATCGAGCCTTATCTGGTATCGAGAATCGAGACCCTGGGCGGCGAGTTGGTGGAGGAGGCTTTCCCGAGAATTGCCTGTCCGCATTGCGGAGATTCGCTCTCCGGAAACAATATGTTTGCACCACGGGTGGTTTCTCCAAGGGTCAATTACCTGATGACTTCCTTGTTGCAGGATGTAGTAAGAAGGGGTACCGGCGTACGGGCAAATCGCCTGGGACGAAAGGACATAGCTGGAAAAACCGGAACAACCAACGAACAACGGGATGCCTGGTTCAACGGCTTTTCACCTGCGCTGACCGCGATTACCTGGCTTGGTTTTGACTCACCAAAACCGCTCGGAAAAGGCGAAACAGGTTCACGGGCAGCACTGCCGATGTGGATTTATTACATGGAAAAGGCCCTGAAGGGCTTCCCGGAAGAAAAAAGCCAGGTGCCCAAAGGCATAGAGACCCTGTACATCAACCAATCCAGCGGATTTCTAACATCAGCCTCGGATCCAGAGGCGGTCCAGGAACTGTTCCGGGAGGGCTTCGTACCAGGACAGCGAAACAGTGAAACTGTTGACACAAATCGTCTTTCCGATGAAACGGAAAATGATCAACTAGAATCGCTTTTCTGAACTTGCTCGTCAACAACCAGTTGATCTGCTTTGGATTGAGCAGTGACTGCTCCAGTCAGCAACCGCCCGGTGATCAACAGTGGAACCGCCAAAGCGACAACATTCACACTTGCAGTTGGCCATCCAAAGCTTTTCTTGGCCGCAAGCCTTCTGATCACGAAACACCTGGCGTTCAAAAGCCGGACCACTCAGACAGCACGAATCCCTTGTATTCACACGACCTGGTTCACCCGGAACCAAACGAAAAAAGCCATTCAGATGCTCTGTTGCACCTGAATGGCTTAGTAAGCTGTGGCCGGAAACCGGCGCGGCTAGCGTTGCTCGAAGGACGTATAATCCCTAACACCTTCGCCGGTATAAAGCTGACGCGGTCTACCGATTCTCTTTGCCGGATCGGCCATCAATTCCTGCCAATGGGATACCCATCCGGCTGTACGGGCAATCGTGAACATCACCGTAAACATTTCAACCGGGATATTCAGAGCCTTGTAAATGATTCCGGAATAGAAATCCACGTTCGGATAGAGTTTTCGTTCAATGAAATATTCGTCTTTCAAGGCGATTTCTTCGAGGCCAATAGCCAACGCGAACAACGGGTCCGGATTTTCCTGCTTGGCCAGGATTTCATGACAGGTCTTGCGAATGATCGTGGCTCTCGGATCGTGGTTCTTATACACACGGTGTCCAAAGCCCATCAATCTGAAACTGTCATTCTTGTCTTTTGCCCGGGCGATGAACTCGGGAATCCGCGACACATCACCAATTTCTGCCAGCATGCTCAACACGGCTTCGTTAGCACCACCATGAGCAGGCCCCCACAATGCAGCAATACCGGCCGCTATACAAGCATAGGGATTCGCCCCCGTACTACTCGCCAGACGTACGGTCGAAGTACTGGCATTCTGTTCGTGGTCCGCGTGCAGAATGAACAAAAGATTGAGTGCCTTGACCGCCAGGGGGTCAAGGTAATCCGCTTTGTTGATGAAAAACTGCTCCGAAGGGCTCGAAAACATCATGTTCATGAAGTTCTCGCAGTAGTCCAGATCGGTCCGCGGATAGATGAATGCTTCACCGGTGCTGTGGCGGAAACACGCCGCTGCGATGATCGGCATTTTTGCCAACATCCGCATCGACGAAATCCGACGATGCTCGGGATCACCGATGTCCAGCTGACTGTGATAGAAAGCCGATAGAGACCCAACTACACCGACCATCATGGCCATGGGATGAGCATCGTAGTGAAATCCTTCAATAAAGCCGCGAAGGTTCTCGTGAATGTTGGAGTAACCCTTGATCTCGGCTTCAAACTCTGCGAATTCGTCGCTGCTTGGCAACTCACCATGCATCAGCAGATAAGCGACCTCGAGGAAACTGCTGTGTTCTGCAAGTTGGTCGATCGGGTACCCGCGATAGAGGAGAACCCCCTTATCGCCATCGATAAACGTAATGCTACTCTTGCAGCTAGCTGTTGACGCAAAGCCTGGATCAAAGGTAAAACATCCATGCTCCTTATTCAGCGCCTGGATATCAAGCGTTGGATGACCCAAAGTCCCCTCATAGAGAGGGAAAGAGGACGTTTTTCCGAGGTCTTCGTCGGAAACTGTTAATGTTTTGTTAGCCACAGATTAACCCTTATACTACCCTTGTTTTGGATGACCGCCTCGAACACACCGTACGGCGAGTCTCGAAGGGTGCGGAAAAGCGACCAGCAATCAGGCTCCGCCGTATTTACGACGGAACTTGTCGACCCGGCCAGCAGTATCAACAATCTTTTGTTTACCCGTGTAGAAAGGATGGCATGATGAACAAACGTCCACATGCAAGTCCTTGCACAGGGCCGACTTTGTTTCAAACTTGTTTCCGCAACTGCACGTCACGTTAATCATCTCGTACTGTGGATGGATATCCGGTCTCATGATTCGGTAAACCTTTTCAATTCCAAACTGAAAACTGTCAATAATGAACGGGGCATTCTATTTCAGAAGCAGCTGAATCGCAAGAAATGGCCCGATTTTTTAATCGAGATCGAGTTTTCGAATTCCGGTTCAGTACCCTCAGGCTAACCTCGATGCGGATCATTAAGGTCAATGTAAACGGGATCAGGGCGGCCAGACGAAAAGGTTTTTTCGAATGGTTGAAAGCGCAGAAAACTGATTTCGTGTGTTTGCAGGAGCCCAGGGCCCAGACAGTGCAACTCGAAAACCGAACCTTCTGGCCCGACAGCTATCATTAAGTTTCTATCGCGAAGCAAAAAAGAAAGGTTATAGCAGGGTTTCAATCTAATTCGCCCACCCGGCCTAACCGGGTGCATCGACCAGTTTGACTGGCCGTTGGTTGACTCGAAAGGACGTCTGATCGAGACCCAGGTCGCCAATCTCAGCATCCTCTCGCTTTACGCCCTCTCAGGCACTTCCAGCCCGGAAAGGTAGACACTGAAGTTCGAATTCCTTGCGCACTTCACTACCCTGCTTTCCCAATTCAGGAACAGCGGGAGAGATTACATCGTCTGTAGGGACTACAATATCGCCCACCGCAGAATCGACCTGAAAAACTGGCGATCGAATCAAAACCACTCCGGATTCCTGCCGGAAGAAAGAGTCTAGATAGACCACCTTTTCAGAGAAACCGGCTGGATCGATGCCTTTCGTCACATCAACCAGCAATTCGATTAGTATAATCGGTGGTCCAACCGCGGCTAGGCTTGGGCAAAAAACGTGGGCTGAAGAATCGACTACCAGATCGTGACCCCGTCAATGGCCGATTGCATTCGGTCGGTCGAGATCTATCGCAGCGAGCGGTTTTCTGACCACGCGCTGCTGATTCAGCGACTACGATTACAATGTCCAGCAGTAACTCCCATCACCGCCTCTCCCCGGCCCCCGGTACAGTAGTCGCTGCCTTGAATCAATGACTTGAGAAGGAAAGCCGTTTTGCCGCCATAGATACCAGCAACAGTACCGGAACCCCCATCAGGCTCGCAACCAGAAAGAAATTCGAATAACTAACCGCTTCTACGATGGTCCCGGAATACCCTCCCATGAGTTTTGGAAACAGTGTCATGAGTGAACTGAACAGTGCGTATTGAGTGGCCGTAAAGGAGACGTTGGTCAGGCTCGACAGGAACGCGATAAAGGCCGCACTGGCCAGCCCCGCCGAAAGGTTATCGGCCGACACCACGAAATAAAGAACCGCCAGGTCATGGCCAGCATGGGCCTGGTACATGAACAGCAGGTTGGTCAGTACCGTCAGCAAGGCGCCCAGAAACAGAATGCGCATCACACCGAAGCGTAGCGACAGGAAGCCACCGAGAAATCCTCCGGCAATGGTCATGCATACCCCGAATGTCTTGACCACGCCCGCGATCTCGAGCTTCGAAAATCCGAGATCCTGATAAAACACGTTGGCAATCACGCCCAGCACGATATCCGAAACCCGGTAGAACCCGATCAGCCCGAGCAGCAAGACCGAGGTCCTGAATCCATAACGGACAAAGAAATCTTCCACCGGAGAAACATAACTATTCCGGGCCATTTCCCGGTTGACCCACCCACTCCGTATGACGAACCATCCGATCAGGGCAGCGGCCACTAGTGCAAGGCCAAACCGCAGTGCCTCGACAAGAAAGCCAGCGAGATAGCCCGGCACAAGTCCATCCGAAAACCCGGCTTTCAGTTCAGTCCCGATTCCGGATGTAACAAAGAATACAGAGATGAAAGCAGCGACAGCTGCCAAGAAAAGAAACAAGAACCGAAGGTAGTCCGAAACGGAGTGATGGTCCTGTTGACGGGTTTCGTGAGACGGTTCGTCAATAACCAGCGTTGTCACCAACCCAACCAACATAGTGCACGCCATAACCAGGTAAGTCGATCTCCAAGCAGCATAGTTGTAGACCTCCGGGTCAGCGCCAAAATAACTAGCCAGCAACAGCGGCCCAGCCCCTGCCACGATCATACCGAGGCGATATCCTGCCATGTACGAGGAAGCCATCACAGCCTGCAGTTCCTGGCCGGCCGATTCAATCCGGTAGGCATCGATGACGATATCCTGCGTTGCCGATGAAAAGCCCAGGAACATCGCAGCCAGTGCAATCAGAATCAGACTATGAAGGCCTTGGGCCGGATCGGTTGCCGACATCCAGCATATCGCAACCACGACGCAAAGCTGGGAAAGCAAAAGCCAACCTCGCCTGCGCCCCAGCCATTTACTCAGTAAGGGAACCGGAAGACGATCGACCAGCGGAGCCCAAAGGAACTTGAATGAATAGGAAAGCGCTGCCCAGCTAAAAAATGTCACTGCAGCTCGATCTACTCCAGCCTCCCGTAGCCACAAAGACAGCGAGGAAAAGATCAGCAAGATCGGAATTCCCGCCGAGAACCCCAAGAAAAGCATGGCGAGAACGCGCGGATGTACAAAGGCCCTCAAGGCCTCGCGCATATTCCGTCTTTGGCCATCAGGCGATGACACGGATGACTCAGACATCGAATAAAATCATCATCTGGCCCTAAGAACGTCTCGGTAACAAATCATTATTCCATTCTAAAAAGTGCATCCGAAGCCGCTGACAGGACCGTACAATGACCGCGTCCCTTTTTCACCAGCCGGGGAACAAGCAATGGGGATCAGACGTCGGCCATTCGTATTCGATCAATGATAGCAGATCGATTTGCCGGTTTACTTTTTCCTACGAGATCATTTGTATTAGAATGTATTATTTTTCAGAGACTGATCAATCTCCGTCTGCTTGTAGTCTTTTCCGACGTCCACGAGCGGTATTTACCTGACTAAACCAGAACATGTACCAGTACAACGAAGTAGACCAGGCGCTTGTCGAGCAAAGAGTTGCCCAATTCCGCGACCAGACACGGCGTTTTCTTGACGGCAACCTGACTGAAGACCAGTTCCGCCCCCTGCGCCTGATGAACGGTCTCTATCTGCAGACACATGCACCAATGCTCAGGATCGCTATCCCCTACGGACTGCTATCTTCAGAGCAACTGCGGATGCTGGCGCAAATTACCCGTGAGTACGACAAGGGTTATGCGCATTTCACCACCCGGCAGAATATCCAGTTAAACTGGCCGGCGCTGGAACGGGTTCCGGACATTCTGGCCGACCTGGCCAGCGTACAGATGCATGCAATCCAGACCAGTGGCAACTGCATCCGCAACGTGACCAGCGACCCATTAGCCGGAATCGCCGCGGACGAACTTGAAGATCCGCGCCCTTATTGTGAAATCATCCGTCAATGGTCTACCCTGCATCCTGAATTCGCCTTTCTTCCGAGGAAGTTCAAGATCGCAGTAAGCGGAGCCTCCAGTGACCGCGCAGCAACCCAGGTTCACGATATCGGTCTTCACCTGGTGCAATCCTCACGGGGTGAAACAGGCTTTGAAGTCCTGGTCGGTGGAGGGCTTGGCAGAACACCCATCATCGGGCAGGTTATTCGCCCATTCCTCGAGAAAAAACACCTCATTTCCTATCTCGAAGCCATCCTGCGCGTATATAACCGGCTTGGCCGCAGGGACAACAAGTACCGTGCCCGGATCAAGATTACGGTCAGGGAAACCGGTTTGGACAAATTCAGGGAACTGGTTGAGGCAGAATGGATCCGAATTCGTGGAAGCATGGAAGTCGAGGTCGAACGTTATGAAGAGATGCGGGCTTATTTTTCCATGCCCGCCTACAAGGAGGCAGCGGAGCCGCATCAAGCCCTGCAGGAAAATCAAAACCAAGATGCCGAATTTGCAACTTGGCTCAGGTACAACACGACCGAACACAAGGTGCCCGGCTATTCGGCGGTGTACCTTTCACTGAAGGCTCCCGATGCGCCTCCGGGCGACATCACCGAATCACAGCTGGATACGGTGGCCACACTCGCCGATCAATACAGTTTCGGACAGGTCCGAACCACCCACCGGCAGAATCTTGTTCTGGCCGACGTCAGGCAATCGGAACTGTTCGACCTTTGGCAGAAACTGGTTTCGCTGAATCTTGCAACCCCGAACATCGGCACCCTGCATGACATGATCTGCTGTCCAGGACTGGATTTCTGCAGTCTAGCCAATGCCGGTTCCATCGAGATCGCAGCGGAAATCAACAAGGTCTTTGACGATATCGACTACCTGCAGGACCTGGGAGACATCAAGATCAATATCTCCGGCTGCATGAACGGCTGTGGGCATCAGAGCGTTGGGCACATCGGCATCCTCGGGGTCGACAAGAAAGGTGTCGAATGGTACCAGATCACACTGGGCGGCTCCTCGCACAACGAGGCAGCCATCGGCAAACGGCTCGGCCCAGCCGTTTCAAAAGCAAAGCTTGTCGATACGCTCTCCAGAATTCTCCATGTTTACACGGACAACAGAACCACAGATGAACCCTTCTTGGATACGGTAAATCGAATTGGAATCCAACCCTTCAAAGAGCGCGTCTATGCAAATCATTAGACACGCCAAGATCGTAAGCGATCACTGGACCCATGTTGCCGATGGGCCGATCCCATCGGAGGGCTGTATCAGCGTCTCCTTCGCCCGATGGAAAAACCAAAGAACGGAATTACTGTCAAGGGTTGATGATCTGGGGCTCAGAGTTTCATCGGAAGACCCCATTGAAGAAGTCACCGAAGACCTGGATCGATTCCAGATGATCGGACTGGATTTCCCCGTATTCACCGATGGACGATTGTTTTCCGTCGCAAGAACCTTGAGAGACCACTACGGGTACCAGGGAGAAATCCGCGCCATGGGCGGTTTCATCCGCGACCAGATATTTTTCCTTTCCCGAGTCGGCGTGGACAGTTTTGAGATGGAAGAAGGTTCCGATCTCGACGGCGCCCTCTCCGCGCTTGATGACTTCTCAGTGAGTTACCAGATTTCAAGCGAGGTCCGTAACTGATCGGTCATCGGCCGGCTCTTCAGTCCCTCAACCTCCCGAAATCGACCGGGAGATATTGATCCCCTTGAGCACGTTGATTGCCTGGATCAAGAAATAATCGCGGGCGATCGTCTGGTGATCGGCAACCTCCTTTTTCGACTTCCCGGAATCTTCATTGCCGTTCGTCAGGTGGTTGGAAAGGTCCGACTCGCTGATCGGCCGGATTCCCGGGTTTTCCAGCTCCTCCAGCCGGACTCTGGAAAGCAGGATATCGGGAACAATCCCTTCTGCCTGGATTGAGCGACCCGCAGGTGTGTAGTACCTGGCGGTTGTCAATTTGACAGCGCCACCGTTGCTGGTCGGAACAACCGTCTGAACCGATCCCTTGCCAAAGGACTTTTCTCCCATGATCACCGCTCGCTTGTGATCCTGCAAGGCGCCGGCAACGATTTCCGAGGCCGAGGCCGACCCGGCATTGATCAGTACAACGATCGGAGCTCCGGCCAGGATTTCGTTTGGTGTCGCCTGGTACTTGAATTCGGAGTCTTCCATCCGACCTTCGGTATAAACAATCAGGCCACTGGTCAAAAATGCGTCGCTGACCGTGACCGCTGCGTTCAGCACACCGCCGGGGTTATTTCGAAGATCTAATACCAGCCCCTTCAGTTTCCCGTTGTTGGCTTCCTCCAAGTCACGGAAATTCTTCCTGAGACCTTCTCCTGTGCGTGACTGGAAGCTACTAATGCGCACATAACCGTAACCGTCTTCGACCATCCTACTGCGTACGCTCCTGATCTTGATGATATCCCGCACGATCTTTATGGTGAACGGCCGCGCCTCCTTTTCACGCACCACAGTCAGCGCAATTTCGCTCCCAGGTTCACCACGCATTGCCTTTACCGCTTCTTCCAGCGCCATTCCTTTCACCGGCTTCTCATCCAGACGAATGATCAGGTCGCCCGCTTCCACGCCCGCACGTTGAGCCGGGGTATCGTCAATGGGCGAAATCACCTTAATGAATCCGTTCTCCATGCCAACTTCTATACCGAGTCCTCCGAACTGGCCAGTGGTCCCCACCCGTAGATCGTTGTATTGCTCCTGATCGAGGTACGTCGAATGCGGATCGAGGCCAGCCAGCATACCGCGAATCGCGTCTTCGAGAATTTTCTGGTCGGACACCGGCTCGACATAATCCTTCTGGATGCGTCCGAACACTTCGCTGAACGTTCTCAGCTGGTCAAACGGAACACTCGAGGCACCGCCGTCGGCAAACACGACACCCGCACCACTGGCAAAAAGCCCAAACAGTGCTGCTGCCAGGAACACGAAAATCTTCTTTCTAGTCATCACTCACACGCTCCCGGGCTATCTTTGACGTCTGACTGACAGTCAGACGTCATGCTTTCTCTGGCTCACTCGTCTAGCCATCACTTTTCAGACTGGATTTCCAAATTACCTGGTCACCCAACGTGACCCTTCCGGCCTTTCCTGCACCATTTCAGAGGATTCAACGGTTTTCCGCCCTTGCGCATCTCGAAATACAGAGCCGGAGCCGAACGGCCGCCGCTTCGACCTACCGTAGCAACCTGGTCTCCGGCTTTTACCCGATCGCCCACCACCTTATAAAGGCTCTGGTTGAAAGCATACAGTGTCATGTACCCCTTTCCGTGATCAACGATCATCAACAATCCGTAATGTGGAAGCCAATCCGCGTAAACCACACGTCCATCGGAAACCACACGTACCGAGTCACCCTCACTCGCGCTGATCAGTACACCGTTGAGTTGCCCGGCTGCTGTCTGACTACCGAAGCGTTCGCTCAGCTTGCCCTTGACTGGCCAGGGTAAGCGACCCCGCAGAACAACAAAGGAACTTGTTTCACCATCGTCAAAAGGAAGATCAAGGGCTGCCTGTTCGACGGAACGAATAAGTTGCTGAACCGAACGTTCGTCATCTTTCAGCTGTTGGAGTTCATTGTTCCGACTTTGAAACTTACTGTCCAGCCTGGACAGCAGAACCTCGCGCGCCTTTCGGGATCTGGCCAGTAACTCTACCTCGGTTTGCTTCTGCTTCTGCAAACGGTGCAAATTCTGACTGCCGGCTAGAGTCTTTTGTTCCTTCAGCTGCAGTCCCTGCCTCAATTCATCGAACACCTTGACCTGCTCAACGCGGGAATTATTGAAGTAATCGTAATAGGTCAACAGGCGGTCGGCCTTGACGGGGTCTTGCTGATTCAACAGTAATTTCAAGCGTTCCTGACGCCCCATCGCATGAGCTAAACGAACCTGCCGGGCCAGCGATTTCTTGTAACGACGGATGCGATCCTGGTTCTTATCGCGTTCCAAGCGAATTTGTTCCAGCTTGTTCTCCTGCTGCCTGATCTGGTTATTCAGCCGTTTGAGTGCATTGGCCATCTGCCCCTGGCGACGCTCATTCTCTCTCAATGCCGACCGTGCCGAATCTTTCTTATCCCGAATGCCTACAAGCTCTTGCTGAACGGCATGGATGCGCTGCTGCAACTGCTGAAGTTGTTTCCGGCTTGCATCAGGCCCGCCCCACACCGAATGCGCGCACAAAGCAAAAGAGAAGAACAGGCTATAAAGAACGGACGGCGAAATTGCCCGCATTTTCGTCTGATCGCAGGAGAGAACGTCCGGTCATTTCCGCTGGTATCTCCAACCCCATCAATTCCAGAAGCGTAGGCGCCACGTCGGCAAGGCTACCGCCGTCCGTCAGTTCAGCGGTGCCTCCAAGGTAGACCAGAGGAACGGGGTTTAAGGTATGCGAAGTCGATGATTGCCCACTGGCCGTGTCAACCATCTGTTCCACATTGCCATGATCGGCTGTAATCAGTAGCTGCGAGCCTGTCTTTTCAACAACCGCTGTAATCCGCCCCAGGCATTCATCGATGGTTTCAACGGCTGAAATCGCGGCCGTCATCATCCCCGTATGCCCGACCATATCACAATTGGCATAGTTGCAAACGATGACGTCGTAACGACCCTCTTCCAGTGCCGAAACCAGGTGATCGGTAATCTCAGTGGCGCTCATCTCCGGCATCTGATCATAAGTTCGAACCCGCGGCGATGGTACCAGAAGTCTAGACTCCCCGGGATAAGGCTTGTCGATCCCGCCGTTGAAGAAATAGGTCACATGAGCATATTTCTCGGTCTCGGCCAGTCGGAGTTGCTTGATCCCGTAGCGCGACAGGAATTCACCCAGGCAGTTCGGAATCCTTTCACGCGGGAAGGC
>JANXGZ010000095.1 GCA_024958995.1 Methylococcales bacterium
TTCTCAATGGAAGGCGCGGGTTGTGATGCGCCGTCTTCACTCAGGTCCACTTCTTGGGCGCCGGCATGGAATTCGAACCATTCAATCATCAAGTTCCAGCAGGAAGTTGGGGGATCACTTCAGGGCGGCGACCCAGGTATAAGGCTTTTCGAGCCTTCGAGCGGGACCAATTGGTACGACAGCATTCCCGCTTCATCGGAACCGATTGAAGGCCGTTGGCTGGTTGTTCCCAGCCATCAGATCTTCGGCAGCGAGCCGCAGAGCTGTGGCTCTCCCGCGCTTGCTGAAAGGATCGACGCGTTTTCGGTGACATTGAACGGAGACGACTTGGCTAGGTTGCAGATTGAATCAGGCGAAATGCTCGAATTATCCATTGATGGCAACGCAACGACTGCAGAAGCGCGGCAGGATGATGGCGTTCCATCAGGTGTTGTCGCGGTTGGTTGCGGCGTGCCGGGCAGTGAAGGAATCGCCTGGCTGAAACAAGCTGAAATCAGGAAGAGGGGTTAAAACCATGTTGATCAGTAGGTCAGTCCTGTGAACGGGGTCGGATCCATCATCAATATCTTTGCCATTTTGCTCGTGGCAGTTGGCATTGCAGCCTACCTGACCTGGTTGGAACGCCGTCTGATTGGCATCTGGCAGGATCGTTTGGGGCCGAACCGCGTTGGCCCGCTGGGTTTGGGGCAGGTTGTCGCGGATATGGTCAAGATTTTTTTTAAGGAGGATTGGATTCCGCCGTTTGCCGATAAGCCGGTATTTATTCTGGCTCCGGCGATCATCATGACAACTGCGATGCTGAGCTTTGCGTTTATTCCCTACGCACCCGATATCGGGGTCATTGACCTCAATATCGGTCTGTTGTTCGTACTGGGTTGCACCTCTCTTTCCGTGTACGCCGCGGTTCTTGGGGGCTATGCCTCACAAAACAAGTATGCACTGATGGGGAGTCTTCGGGCTGCGGCACAGACCGTCAGTTACGAGGTTTTCATGGGTCTGGCTCTGATGGGCGTGGTCATGCTTTCCGGATCGTTCAACCTTCGTGAAATTGTTGAGGCGCAACAGGACGGCTGGTTCTGTGTCAGCCAGTTTTTTGCTTTCCTGGTTTTCATGGTTGCGGCAGTGGCCGAGACCCACAGGACACCGTTTGATCTGCCGGAAGCCGAACACGAGATCGTAGCCGGATTCCATACTGAATATTCGGGCATGAAATTCGGCATGTTCTTTGTCGGCGAATACCTTAGTGTCCTGTTCAGTTCTGTTCTGGTGGTTGTGCTGTTTTTCGGTGGATGGTTGGGACCGGATTTTCTGCCGCCGCTGGCCTGGATGGCCCTGAAGACCTTTGGCTTTGTCTGCGTATTCATTCTTTTGCGTGCGGCTCTGCCGAGGCCAAGGTATGACCAGATGATGTCTTTCGGTTGGAAAGTCATGCTTCCGGTGTCACTGATCAACCTGCTGGTAACCGGCGGGGTGGCTTTGTGGCTGGGTACTTAAACCGTGGACCTGAGATTGGACCAGAAACTCTTGTTGCTGAACAGTTCGCTGTTGGAGGATTAGTCGAGTGAAACTTCTTTCCCTTTTGCTCAGTCAGTTCACGGGAATGTGGCTGGTCTTGACGCATACGTTCAGCAAGGCCGATACGGTCCAGTACCCGGAACAGAAACCGGCGCTGTTTCCCCGCTACCGAGGCCGGATCGTACTGACTCGTGACCCAGATGGGCAAGAGCGTTGCGTAGCCTGCAACCTGTGCGCCGTCGCCTGCCCTGTCGACTGTATCGCTTTGAAAAAGACCGAGGACGATGACGGCCGCTGGTACCCGGAATTCTTCCGGATCAACTTTTCCCGATGCATCATGTGCGGCTTTTGTGAAGAGGCCTGCCCGACGTACTCGATCCAATTGACTCCCGACTTCGAAATGTGTGAGTACAACCGTCAGAGCATGGTGTATGAAAAGGAGGATCTCCTGATTGATGGGACTGGCAAGTACCATGACTACAATTTCTATCGCGTTGCCGGCAAGAGCATTGGCGGGAAGGACAAGGGTGAGGCGGAAAACGAAGCCGCACCGATCGACGTGAAAAGCCTGATGCCCTAGGGGATAGACGATGGATTTATTCTTTTTTTACCTTGCCGCCTTCATCGCCGTATTTTCTACTGCGATGGTGATTACCCGGCTGAACGCGGTACACGCTCTGTTGTTCCTTATCGTGTCCCTTTTGTCCGTTGCGGTTGTCTTTTACTTGATGGGTGCCTACTTTGCGGCAATCCTCGAGGTGATCGTTTACGCCGGCGCCATCATGGTTCTGTTTGTGTTTGTGATCATGATGCTGAATCTCGGGCATACAGCGGTTGCGCGGGAACGATCGTGGCTCAACCTGGAAATGTGGGTGGGGCCGGGCCTCCTGTCCGGGATCCTGCTGGCTGAACTGTTGCTGGTTATGAATGGCGCAGGTTTCGGCGCCGAGGCTCAGGCCGTCGGTGCCAAGGAGGTAGGGATTCTTCTTTTCGGGCCGTACCTGCTGGCCGTGGAACTGGCTTCCATGCTCCTACTGGCGGGACTGGTCGGGGCCTATCATCTGGGCCGCCCTGACCATGGAGAATCGGTAAATGATTAACATTCCTCTTGAACACGGATTGATTCTTGCCGGGATTCTTTTCTGCCTTGGGTTGGTGGGTGTCCTGGTCCGCCGGAACATGATTTTCATTCTGATGTCACTGGAAATCATGCTCAACGCATCGGCTCTGGCGTTCGTGGTCGCGGGAGCGCGCTGGCACGAGGCAGACGGGCAAATAATTTATCTACTGATCCTTACCTTGGCAGCCGCAGAGGTGGGTGTCGGACTCGGGCTGGTACTGCAACTCTACCGGCGCCATCAAACTCTGGATGTCGACGAACTCAGCAAGATGAGAGGCTGAATGATGACCCCGCACGAATTTTTATGGCTTGTCCCGACATTCCCGTTTGTTGGGTTCCTGCTGCTGGTCCTGACTAGCGGCCAGTTACCGAAAAAGGCGGTTGAAACGATTGGTGTCGGTTCGGTATTTCTGTCGGCGGTGGTAACCGCGTTGATTGGTTTTGAGTTCCTTGGATCCTCGGATTCGGCGATGGCAACGGGGGCCTACAGACAGACCCTGTGGACCTGGATGGAGGTCGGTTCCTTCAAATCAGGGTTTTCGCTCTACCTGGATCACCTGTCACTGACCATGCTGTTTGTCATTACCGGTGTTGGCTTCCTGATCCACCTTTATTCGGCTGGATTCATGGAAGAGGACCCCGGTTACAGTCGCTTCTTTTCCTACATGAACCTTTTTGTCTCCGCGATGCTGATTTTGGTCCTGGGGGACAATCTGGTTCTACTATTTCTCGGCTGGGAAGGAGTCGGTCTGTGCAGTTATCTGCTGATCGGCTTCTGGTACCGGAATGCCGATTACGGTTATGCAGCGCGAAAAGCATTTGTGGTGACACGCGTCGGGGATACCGCGATGGCGCTGGGCCTTTTTCTGCTGTTCATGCACCTGGGTACCCTTGAAATTCAGCCATTAATGCAGCACGCGACCGCTCAGTGGGCGGTTGGATCAACTTTGCCGACGATCGCTGCGGCGTTGCTACTGGGTGGTGCGGTTGGCAAATCTGCCCAGTTGCCCCTGCAGGTCTGGTTGCCAGACGCCATGGCAGGACCAACGCCTATCAGTGCTCTGATCCACGCTGCGACCATGGTCACTGCGGGGGTTTACCTGATTGCCCGAACACACGTCCTGTTCGAACTTGCACCCACCGTCCATTTCGCGGTTGCGGTCATCGGGGCTCTCACGCTGCTGATTTCCGGATTCACGGCCCTGACGCAAACTGACATCAAGCGAATCCTGGCCTATTCAACAATCAGCCAGATCGGCTACATGTTCCTCGGTTTGGGCGTGGGCGCCTGGACTTCGGCGGTTTTCCACCTGATGACGCATGCCTTCTTCAAGGCATTACTGTTTCTTGGTGCCGGCGGGGTCATTTACTGTTTCCATCATGAACACAACATCTTCAAGATGGGCGGGCTTCGCAAGAACCTGCCGGTCACCTTTGCGAGCTTCGTGATTGGCGGGGCAGCCTTGGCTGCGCTGCCGTTTACCTCTGGACATTACAGTAAAGACGAGATCCTTCTGGCAGCCTTCCTCCACGGAGAGTATGGACCCTGGTTCTGGGCGGCAGGAGTCCTTGGTGCCTTCATAACTGTCCTCTATACCTTCCGTTTGATCTTTATTGCCTTTTGTGGCCCGGCGGTTCACGAGGCAACGGAAAATTTCGATAATCGAATGCGGGTTCCCCTATTGATCCTTTGTGTTCTGGCACTGTTTGGCGGCATGCTGCAGGTGCCGTTGGATCCGGTATTCGATGGGGCTCATGGCCATCCTGATATGAGCGGATTCGAATGGGTGACGGCAGTCACAACAGCGGTTCCTTTGGTCGGGCTGCTGGTGGCGTACCTGTTTTTTCTGCGAGGAACTTTCAATCCAGCTACGATTGTGGCCACCGCACCCGGGCGTTTCCTTCAGCGCTTCTGGTTTAGCGGTTGGGGTATGGACGCGCTGTATATCTTTCTGTTTGTCAAACCGCTCAACTGGCTGGCTGAAATCAACAAGGGAGACATTGTTGACGGGGTCTACAACGGGGTGGCCGGGCTTTGTCGGATTGGACATCAAGGGATGGTTTGGACTCAAACCGGCCGGATTCGATGGTACGCGGCCGGCATGATATTGGGAAGTGTTGCCCTGATCGGATTGGGAGTTGCAAGATGATACTGTACTGGCTGATTCTAATCCTGTTTCTCGGCGGATGCTTGGCAGGAATATCGGACCGCTGGCACCCCAAGCTGCCAGGCTGGATATCGTTGGCGGCCATTGTTCTGGATCTGGTCCTGGTGCTTGGTATCTGGCTTAATTCGGAACCCTCCTTGTCCCTCACCGGAGCCCAGGATACATCGTGGATCCTTGATTACAGCGCTCCCTGGATCGATCGATTTGGTATCAGATTTCACCTTGCACTCGACGGACTGAGCCTGTTGCTGGTGGCTCTGACCCTGTTTCTTGGAATCATGGGGGTTTCGTGCTCCTGGACAGAAATTAGGGAGAAAGTTGGATTCTTTCATTTCAACTTGCTGTGGACGCTCGCTGGGGTTGTCGGTGTTTTCCTTGCGCTGGATCTTTTCCTGTTCTTCTTCTTTTGGGAAATGATGATTATCCCGATGTTTTTGCTGATTGCCATTTGGGGACACGAAAACAAGGTTTATGCATCGATCAAGTTTTTCCTTTTCACGCAGGTAACCAGTCTGCTGATGCTGGCCTCGATACTAGGGCTGGTTTATGGCGCCTACCAGGTGACTGGCCAGCTCACCTTTGATTATGGCGATCTCCTCGGGACCACTCTGGATCCGGATCTGGCGTTCTGGCTCATGCTAGGTTTCTTCGTCGCCTTTGTCACCAAGCTTCCGGGTGTACCCTTCCATACCTGGTTGCCGGATGCCCATACTCAGGCTCCGACCGCCGGAAGCGTCATCCTAGCCGGTATCTTGCTGAAGACTGGTGCTTATGGCCTGATTCGCTTTGTGGTGCCTTTGTTTCCGGATGCTGCACTTTCCTTTGCACCTGTTGCCATGGGGCTCGGGGTGATAAGCATCATCTACGGGGCTCATCTGGCTTGTGGGCAGACGGACATGAAACGGCTGATCGCCTATACCAGTATCAGCCACATGGGCTTCATTCTGCTCGGCATATTTGCCTGGAACGAACTGGCGCTGCAAGGAGCGGTAATGACCATGTTAGCCCACGGGATCAGCTCGGCGGCGCTGTTCATGATTGCAGGTGCGCTGCAGGAACGGCTTCATACCCGCGACATGCGCCGCATGGGCGGACTCTGGGCTGAGGTGCCGCGACTCTCGGTCGTTGCACTGTTCTTTTCTGTAGCAGCCCTGGGTATGCCGGGCCTGGGCAATTTCATCGGCGAATTTCTTGTGCTTCTCGGAGCCTATCAGGCCAGTGTACCGATGACCGCGCTGGCTGCACTTGGCCTGATTGCCGCGCCGATCTATTCCCTGATTCTGGTTCAGAAAACATTTCATGAAGAATCGAGGGAGCAGCATACAGTGTGGGATTTTGGCCGACGCGAGATGACAACGATGGGATTCATGATTGTCGCCATGGTTTGGATGGGAGTCTATCCCCAGACTTTCCTTGACCTGTCCGCGCCGGTTATTGACAACCTTGATCAGATTTTCGGGTTCAGGAATTAGACGATGACAACAGAAGAATTACTGGCCCTGCTGCCAATCATCCTTACGGCCACTGCGTCGATTCTGGTGATGCTGGGGATTGCCGTGCGTCGGTCCGAGATACAAACGATCAACCTGACGCTACTTGGTCTATTCGCGGCACTCGCAAGCCTGCCGTTTATTTCCGATGTGCTTCCCCAGCAGGTGACTCCACTGCTGATCATGGACGATTTCTCGCTTTTTTTCATCGGTCTGATCCTCGGCAGCGGCGTTGTCGTGACCTTCCTGTTCAAGGGCTATTTCTACGGACGGGAAGGGCAGAATGAAGAATTGTATCTGTTGTTGACAACGGCCCTTCTCGGAGCCGTTGTACTGGTTTCCAGCCGGCATTTCGCTGCCCTGTTTCTCGGCCTCGAAACTCTTAGCGTCTCGCTTTTCGCGATGATCGCCTATTCCACCAAGGATGGGTGGTCCCTGGAAGCCGGAATCAAGTACCTGATACTATCGGCGGTCGCTTCAGCCTTTATCCTGTTCGGTTCGGCGTTGGTCTATGCCGACGTGGGCAGTCTTGTTTTTTCCGACATGTTGCGGGTTTCTGACGCAACAGGATGGTCCCTGTTGGTTACCATTGGCTTCTCGATGCTGATTATCGGCTTCTCGTTCAAGCTGTCACTGGTTCCGTTTCACATGTGGACCAGCGATGTGTACCAGGGTGCTCCGGCTCCGGTCACCGCATTTGTTGCAACTGTCTCAAAGGGTGCCGTACTGGCGTTACTGGTGCGCTATTTCCTGAACGCCGACGTGTTCCATAATTACCCGGTTCAGGTCATTCTGTCCCTACTTGCTGGAGCATCGATTATTGCTGGAAACCTGTTGGCTCTGAAGCAGACCGATTTCAAACGGTTGCTGGCCTATTCGTCGATCGCTCACATGGGGTACCTACTGATTCCATTTCTGGCCTCGGTACCGTTGGGTAAGGAAGTCGTGATCGAATCGGTGACCTTCTACATGGTTGCTTATTTCATCACTACCCTGGGAGCCTTCGGGATGGTGTCACTGATGACCGGCACGGGTAAGGAAATGAGTAGTATCGATGATTACAGGGGGTTGTTCTGGAAGAAGCCGCTATCGGCAACCCTACTTACTGCAATGTTGCTCTCGCTGGCCGGCATTCCGCTGACCGCGGGATTCATCGGCAAGTTCTATGTGTTTGCCGCAGGGGTGGAAGCATCACTCTGGTCCCTGGTGATCATCGTTGTCATCGGTAGCGGAATCGGCCTGTTTTACTATCTTCGGGTGGTCGTGGCGATGCTCGATAACTCTCAGCAGATCGAATACCAGGAGGAGTCCGCCGGAGCATGGCTGGCATTGACCGGACTTGCGATTCTCCTGGTTGTTCTCGGTGTTTACCCGTCTCCGTTGAGCGATCTGATTGCCGATTTGGCACGGGTCTTTGTCTAAAATCCTTTTGCCCGTTTTCGGGCGAGTGTTAGTACAGGCGCTCTAAGAAGGACTTCGTATTCTATCGTTTCCTCTTGTGGCCGTAAGAAGGCGAATCTGCGGTTGTCTGGTA
>JANXGZ010000266.1 GCA_024958995.1 Methylococcales bacterium
TAAATGCCGCCATATTCATGGTCACAGTGTAAAAGCAGCCATTACGGTGACTGCTTCCGAACTAGATGATCAGGGTATGGTTCGAGATTTTTCGGATCTTCAGCAGTCTGCATCGGCATTCATTGATGCACAACTGGATCACAATTTCCTAGTCCACGAGGATGACCCCCTGTGTTCAATCCTTCAGCGGTCTGGAGAACGTTTTCTTTCCCTCCCTGACCACCAGACAGCCGAGGTTCTCTCCCGAATGATCTACACTGAAATGCAAAAAAGAGGCTTCAGTGTCGAAAAAGTTACCCTGTGGGAAACAGCGAGCGCCCACGCCAGTTACACCGAAGATTGACGAAACCATCGATGCTGCAAATGCACCATGGAAACCAAACCTATGCGAATGTCCCAAAGGGTTCTTCATTAACGAAGGCCGAATGTACGCAAGCAAAACCAAATCAATGAATTCGTTGAAACACCTACCGGCAAACCGGTTTTCCTCGATAGCCTGTCCCAGTCCGACACTGAATCCAATCAACAAGTCTTTCAATCTCCAAGGCCTCTGCGAATCCAATTTCCGTAAGCTATTCCAGTTGGCTCCGCATCTGCTCAATATCGAATGCGATACCACCGCGAAGGCTAACGGAGGCCCCGAACTCTTGGTTCGGATCCTTGACCGGCAACGATATACCGTGACGCTGATACTGACCCATCATTTTGCTCTGGAACGGGAAGCCAACAAGGAGCCAGAACTCGAAATCCGGGTTTACCTGGACGCGCGCTCAGCCGAAGTCATCGGCCGTATCCCACGTGGCGATTCGGCCGGTCGGATGAATCACAGGCCCTCTCCGGAAACAGTTCTGGACGACAAGTGGACGGTTAACTACTTTTTTGAGAAATGGTTGAACCATTGCCTCGGACAGGGATATCTCTTTGACCGAAGTAAGAACGTGGAGATGGCGGTCTAATCTGCGGAATACCTCCTATACTGCTCATTTCAAAGAGCCGTTTTGCCCTGTACTATCTGCAAATACCTGAACAATCTTGATGAAACGGTTACCGTAGCGGACCAGTTTGCGTTCGCCAACTCCGGAAAGAACAGCCATTTCGGCGCGGGATCGGGGCTTGTGGGCAACCATTTGCTGAAGAGTGGAATCGTGGAAGATCATGTAAGGGGGGATTGCCTGCTCTCTCGCGATCCTTGCCCGTTCGTCACGGAGCCGATTCCACAATAGTTGCTCATCACCGTTGAACTCGAGTTCATTGTATTTCAGCCTTCGCTTCTCGGCCGTCTTCTTTTCCTTTCGGACGATGAGACGGCATTCCCCCTTAAGCAGGGGTCTGCTTGCCCGGACAAGCCGCAGCGCGCCGAATTGATCGTAACCGATTTCCAGCATCCCACGCAGTACGAGCTGACGAAACAGGGAGCGCCATTCGATCTGGCTCAACTGTTTGCCGATACCCCAGGTAGAAAGGCGATCATGGCCGAGGCTTCGCATCCGATCGCTGGTTTTGCCCATCAACACATCAACGACATGACTGACACCGAATCGCTGGCCGGTTCGGTAAACACAGGATAGGGCCATCCTCGACTCTTCCGTGGCGTCCCATGTTTCTGGAGGATCCATACAATTGTCGCAGTTGCCACACGGATGAATATGGTTTTCTTCGAAGTAGTTTAAAAGCACGGTCCGCCGGCAACCGGTTGCATCGCAGAACTCAAGGAGATGATTCAGTTTTTCATGCTCTACCCGTTTCCGCGCATTGACTGATTCGGAGCCTTCGATCATCTGCCGAAGGCGGAAAACATCCTGCAGACCCAGAAACATCCATGCATCAGCTGGCAGTCCGTCCCGACCGGCTCGCCCGGTTTCTTGATAATAGGCTTCTATGCTTCTAGGGGGGTCGAGATGAACCACAAAACGCACGTTGGGCTTGTCTATGCCCATACCGAAAGCGACGGTGGCGACCATCACGACACCTTCATTCATGATGAACCGTTTCTGGTTTTGTCTGCGAGTATCCGCTGAGAGTCCGGCGTGGTATGGATAAGCGTTAATATCACTTTGTCGAAGCCATGTGGCGATGGCTTCGACCCGTTTCCGCGATAGGCAATAGATAATACCCGATTCACCCGGGTGAACCAGGTTCATAAAATCAAGCAGGCGTTTCTTGGCGTTTTCTTTTCTTGAAACTCGGTATCTAATGTTTGGTCGATCGAATCCGCTGACAAATATTTCCGGGTCAACAAGCTCTAGGCGAGACGCAATTTCATCCCTTGTTGCTTGATTTGCCGTTGCAGTAAGGGCTACCCGAGGCACCGCCCTGAAACGATCTTTGAGTATCGACAACTGGAGATAATCGCGTCTGAAATCATGACCCCACTGGGAAACGCAATGGGCTTCGTCGATCGCGAACAGAGCTAACTGAATCCGCGAAAAAAGATTGAGGGAATACGGGGTCAAGAGCCGCTCAGGTGCAATGTACAGGAGGTCGAGTTCAGCGTTCAGTAGGCATTGCTCCACCCGGGAAATCTCTTCAGCAGGCAGGCTGGAATTCAGGCAGGCGGCGCGAACTCCGTTCTGGACTAGGGCGGTAACCTGATCTTCCATGAGTGCAATCAACGGCGAAATGACCACCGCTACCCCGGGGCGAATCAGTGCAGGAATCTGGAAACAGACTGACTTGCCTCCGCCGGTCGGCATCACCACTAGTGCATCACGACCCGAGCACAAGCAATTCACGACCGCCGCCTGGCAACTGAGGAACGATGGGTATCCGAAAGTGCCTCGCAATACCGACAAGGGTGTTCGTTCTAGGCCAGCAGAATTCACCCTGTGGCCTGCCTGGTGCCTTTGAAATCAGTACGGCCTTCCTTCGAGTCTGATTCCAAGGCCAGCCGGACAAAACGGTTCGGGTTGAGCGGAGAATAATCGTAAATGTTATTCACCGGTCAGGCCCTTGTCTGCGGAATTGACCGGACCAGGGAGGGTAAATACCATCCGAGGAATACACCGCGCATGATATTGAACAAGATCATCGTCAGCCAGAGCCCATGATTTCCGCCATCCTGCAGTATCGTCCAGGAAGCCATGAAACCGCACCAAGCCCAGAAGGTCGCGTTTTGCATTGGTTCACTGCGCAAGGCACCAATGAAGATCCCATCAAGTTGCCAGCACCAGAAGGAGACAAGGGGAAGTATCGTCAGCCAGTCGAGGTAGATTCGACCCTCAAGACGTACTTCAGGACTAACCGTTAAAACGTCGATTATCAGTGATCCAAAACAATAAATGCCTAAAGAAACAATCGATGCGGTCACTCCAGACAGCACCGTCGACAGATTAATACAGCGTTGGAGCCGGCTTCTGGAACCCATTCCAATGGCCTCTCCGACAAATGTTTCGGCTGCAAATGCGAAACCATCCAATAAATAGGCCGTAAAAAACACGAAATGCATGAGTATGGCATTCGCGGCCAGCAGGATCTCGCCCGATTCCGCACTTTTAGCGGTAAAGAAGGCAAAGACAAACACGATAAAGAAGGTCCTGACCATCAGATGTCGATTAACAGTCAAGGTTTGGCGCAATGCGGGCCATTCGAAAATGCTACCAAGATCAATATTCCGCCTGCTTGGATTGAGTTGCCAAACAACCAGTAAATACCCAACAACGGCAGCAGCTATTTCCGCAATCACAGTACCGGTCGCTATGCCCTCAACGCCCCACCCCATGTGCAACACAAAGACGGCGTCAAGCAAGGCGTTCGTACCATTCACAAACAGTTGCAGAAACAGGGTAAGGTTGGCTTGCTGCCGACCAATGAACCATCCGAGAATCACCATGTTGAAAAGGGTAAAAGGTGCACTCCAAATTCTTATCGAAAAGTATTCGCGTGCGCCGCCTTCAACGGCGGAGGTTGGTGTTACCAGGCTGAATGCC
>JANXGZ010000113.1 GCA_024958995.1 Methylococcales bacterium
GGTTTCCAGTCAATCTCTTCTCCTAATGAGTGACTCTTCAGACCACCCTTCTCCGGAATTCGCAGATAATCAAGATCCATATCCAAGCCCGCAATTTCACCGTGGTCGGTTTTCACGGCAAAGCGACCGCTAGCAAATCGATTTTCCATAAAGCCTTCCCACACCCCAAGCAGGCGGCGCATCCGGAGACTGAACGGACCCATGTCCGCAGTTGGAAGAACAAGGCTTCCAACCTGAACATCGACCAGCGTGAGTACTGTATTTTCCGATTCTGACGGGCTATCCAGTGAATCGAGAAAGTCGTGCCAGACATCGAATTCAAGACTTTCAAGCCGTGCGTAAATGCCCAGGCCATCGATCGGTCCTTTTTCATTCGTAACCCTGCCAAGTTCGACCCGCCCTCTGACCAACTCTAGTTCATCGCCATTAGCTGCCAATACAAAGCGCGCCTCGGCAATATCTCCATATACCAGATCCATCGAAATTTCCTTGCCAGGCTGCAGATGGGTCCGTAGCGTGAGTTCACGCGGCAAAGCCGACGACTTCAGCAGAGGTGGCGGCAGACTGACAGTGACCCCTTGTAAGTCGGAATAGAAGCTGATGTCGGCATAAAGGTTCTCTGTCAGCTTGGGAAACAAAAAATCGACCTGATAATCCGTCCTGCCGTTGACAAAAGGCATCAGCGCGGAGGAATATCTGCGAGCAAGAGAATCGGAACTGACCGTCCCTCTCAGATGCATCTCGAAACCACCATCATTGTCCGACAGGTCAACATAGACCTGAGAGCCAAGCAAAACTCCTCCTATACCGCTGGCCTCGATTCCCTCGTGGGTGAAATAAAGTTCACCTCTTGCTTCATCCAGCTGCAAACCGGCAGAACCCACCTGCACCTTTTCGAGATCAATCGCGCCTTTGACAAGGACATCATCCAGTTCTTCTATAATCGGCACATCAAGCCGGAGCGTGGTACGGTTGCTACCGACGATGGTTACGTAATCGAGTAGTGGCTTGTATAGAGACGCCAGCGGGGGATCCATGACGAATTCCAAGCTCTGGCTAATCGGCCCCTCTGAACTTGCCTCGACAACCAGGTACTCGTCAAGATCGAGGTCCCGGGCATTGACCCGGAAATCGCTGACCGACATTCCCGATACAATGGCATCCGAACCCTGAATATTGATACCGGCCTGGAAAAATCGAACCTCGAATTCATCGGTGGTGATGGACGGCCAGTCCGGATGATAGAACAACACGACATCCTTGGTATGAAACAGTGTTTCGAAAACACCTTCTCCACCGCGAAACGGAAACGAACTCAGCGGCCCTCGGAGCAACGTCGCCCCCTCGGTCAGTTTTCCTGACTGAAACGCCGAATCCAGCCAGTCGACGAGGGATTCGGTCATAGTATTGACCGGCAGGTACTTGTAACCCGCTGCTACGTTGCCGTCCTCAAAGGCCACCTGCAGATCAAGAAAAGGTTCCCCTTCTCCGCGAGGCAGGGACAAGGCCATCCTCGCTTGCGCCGAAATATCGGGGCTAGCCAGCTCGATCCGATCGCTGATCAGGCTCCATTCACGTTCGTCCCGTGTCCAACGGAATGCACCCTTGATCCTTTCCAGCCGGATCGGCCAGCGAATCTCGGAGAGCCAATCGATTTCAGTTTTCCCCGAGATCACCTGGAACGAACCGCTGTCCGAACTGCCGCAAACCGTTCCGGAAAGATTTTTCACCCCTGGATAGGACCCCCGGGAATTGAACCCCATCTCTTCGAAGCGCCCACACACGGACCAAGGATTATCGGTATTCCCCGACCCGGACATCCCCAGCGTCAGATCGAAAGCCTCTCCTTGCGGGGCAAGCGCTTGCAGGATCTCGTGATGTTGCCCAGGCAACATACGTAGACCAACCACCACCCTGTTGATATCCGTCAAACTCAGGTACGAGGCAGAAAAAGTCTTCTGAAAGGAACCATCGGCTACCTGGACACTGTACCCGAGGTCAAAGTCGGTTCGCGGCCATGCCTTGCCGTTAAGGTTGAGCAAGAACCGGCGAATTGACAAGCTCCAACCTTCCTCAAGTTCCTGCCAAAGGAACCAGGCTGAGGTTTCCGACAATCCAAGTTCGGCGCTCTCGCTATCGACGCCCAGTTCCCGATGCGCCAGCCGGCCGTTGAGAAAAACCACTTCACCGGCAAGGTCGACCACGACCGATTTTTCCCAGGTTCCCCAGAACTGGATGCTTCCTTTACCAGCTGGAATACTGTAGCCATTGAGCGAAAAGCCCTCCAACAGTTTTCCAAAGTCCAGGCGTCCGGTCCGGAGATAAACCCTACCGCTGCAGCAGTCCGACATCGAGATATCACCAAGGTAATCAAGGCGCATACTGAATGCCTCTTCCTCAGCATCAGCCTCCAACACATCCAGATCAACCGCCACCTTGTGCCTGTCGCCGGCATTTAACAGTCGAATATCAACGCTGGAGAAATGATGAGGAGATGCTGGACGACCAGGGTGCTGCAGGTCGACTTCACTGTCGAGCAATTCGAATTGACCATCGCCGAATATCCATTTAGGCATCTCCCCCCCACTATCGATACCGACTATGCTGATGCGGCCGTCATCCGTCCTGCGGATCGACAGTTTAGCCCCCCTGATAGTCACCCAGCGCGGCTGAAACCGGCCTGTCAGCAGAAATTCCGTCAGGTTCAAGCCGGCGCGCAACTGTTCGAAGCGCAGGAGGGTCTTGCGGCTATCCGGATCGAGAATGCGCAGGCCAGAAATAACAACCTCTGGCTGGAAACCATTCATGCTTCCCTTCATGTCGTCCATTTCGATCGGCTTTCCGATCGATGAACTGATCGACGAAACGATCCGTGTCTTATAATGATTAATCTGGGGCAGGAATAGCCTGACTACACTGATTCCCAAGGCCAGCATAAGCAGCAAAACAACCAGGGCAGCCCGAAGGCTATAAACAATACGGGGAGTCTCGATCACGTAGTGCTGAGAACAGACCTGTCGAATCGGACAGCCACGCTAAAGCAACACAACATCGTACTGTTCTTGCGTATACTGACTTTCCGCCCGAAAACGAATACGAACACCCAGAAATTTCTCCAGTTCGGACAAAGCCGATGCTTTTTCGTCGAGCAGTATCTCGACCACTTCGTTTGAGGCCAGGACCAACAAGCTTTCCATGTTGTACTGCTTAGCCTCGCGGATGATTTCGCGAAAAATCTCCAGGCAGGTCGTTTCTGCCGTTTTGAGAAAACCTCGACCATCGCAGGTAGCGCAGGGTTCGCAAAGAATATTTTGCAAGCTCCCGCGCGTTCGCTTGCGTGTCATTTCGACCAGGCCAAGAACCGATACCTCGGTAACACTGGTCTTTGCATGATCCTTTTCCAGATGTTTTTCCAGGGCGTTGAGCACCTGCAGCTTGTGGCCCTCATCGCGCATGTCGATAAAGTCAATGATGATGATCCCACCCAGGTTACGTAGCCTCAGGTGCCGAACTATCGTCTGAACAGCTTCCAGATTGGTCTTGAAAATGGTTTCTTCCAGGCTTCTCTTGCCAACGTATCCCCCGGTGTTCACATCGATGGTGGTCATAGCCTCGGTCTGGTCGAATACCAAGTCACCGCCGGACTTGAGAAATACCTTCCTATCCAACGCTTTCTGAATGTCGTCCTCGATGCCAAAAATATCGAAGATGGGCCGTTCACCGGCATAATGCTCGATCGTGCCAGTCACTTCGGGCAGAAATTCCTCGGCAAACGCCACAAGGGACTGGTAGGTTTCCCTGGAATCGACACGGATTTTCTCGATTTTCTCCCGGTAAAGGTCACGCAAAGCTCGGATACTCAGGGGGAGATCGCTGTGGATCAGTGTCCCGCTACTGGCATCTTGGATACGTTCATTGATCGAATTCCACAGTTTCACCAAAAACATCATGTCCGAACGCAAGACATCCTCGTCGACGGACTCGGCGGCAGTACGAGCGATAAATGCCCCAGTATCGAATTGTTCCTGAAAGCCATCCAGGCACTCCTTGAGCCGCATCCGTTCCTCCTCGCATTCGATCCTCTGGGAAATACCGCACGCCAACGAGTAAGGCAGATAGACCATGTAACGGGAGGGAATCGACAGTTCCGTCGTCAGTCGAGCACCCTTGCTTCCTAGCGGATCCTTGATCACTTGGACAACAATATCCTGGTGTTCGGCAAGCAGGCAATCAATGTTGTTAGAACCCAGCTTTTCCGCCTCTTTGCTGGACAGGTCCGAAAGATGCAGAAACGCACCCCGATCCAGTCCCGCGTCGACAAAGGCCGCATGCATTCCCGGCAATACCCGGTTCACCTTACCCTTGTATATATTGCCGACCAGCCCCTTCCTGCTGGTACGTTCAATGATCACTTCCTGAACCACCCCGTTTTCAACCACCGCAACTCGGGTTTCCTGGGGAGTAATGTTCAGCAGAATTTCGTCACTCATTTGTTTTCAATTTTAATCAATCGTTTTATCGGCAGGCTAACCAGCCACGGACAGTTCCAATGCGTGCGGAATTGCTGTTCCCTCGTTCACGCTCGGACCAACAAACCGATCCCGGCTTTTTTTAACAAAACGGCAGTCTCATATATGGGCAAGCCGACCACGCCACTGTAACTTCCCTCTATGCGCTGCACAAACAGACCGCCAACCCCCTGGATAGCATAAGCACCGGCCTTGTCACACGGTTCCCCTGTGGCCCAATATTCGGCGACTTCCGAATAATGCAGTTTCCTAAACCATACCCGGGTCTCACTCAAAGCCTGCCAATGATCCCGCCCGCGCACGGAAACCGCGGTCATCACCCTGTGCTGCCTGCCGGATAAACGCTCCAGCATCGCAAGGGCCGATGTACGGCCTGCCGGTTTACCCAGTACATCGTTATCCAGAACTACGATCGTATCGGCACCGAGAACTGGCAAACCAGCCTTCTGTTCCGAAAAACGTGCCGCCGATTTTTCAGCCGCCAGTCGCCGGACATACTGTTCTGGGCTTTCATTTTCCAGCATCTGTTCATCGATATCAGCCGGCCTTACCATGAAAGAGACCCCCATCTGGCCAAGTAATTCCCTCCGACGCGCTGATGCCGAAGCCAGAACAATCTGTGCCTCCGGCTTCTTCACTCTCGGTGATACGGATGGTTTCGGAGCAGGCTCAGTGCACGGTACAGTTGCTCCGCCAGGATGACGCGCACAAGGGGGTGAGGAAATGTCAATGGAGAAAGACTCCAACTTTGATGGGCGGCCTTTGCACAGTCCGACGCCAATCCATCGGGGCCCCCGACCAAAAGCGCAATATCCTTACCCATACTCATCCACTTAGAGAGGACCCCGGCAAGATCCTCTGTACTCCAGTGAGACCCGTTGACGTCCAGCGCAACCACGTGTGCCCTTGCGGGGACAGCCTTCAGCATCTTTTCCCCTTCTACCCGGATCACCTTTAGAAGGTCACCGCTAATGCGTTTCCCCGCCGGAATTTCAACCAGGCGCAGTCTGCATTGGCCAGTCAGTCTTTTTGCATATTCCGCGTACCCCTCGCGAACCCATAGCGGAGTCCGCTGACCAACTGCGATCAAATGGATATTCATCTTCCCAAGATACCAGACAATACCTGCTCACCCCTTTCGAAATACGGAAAGCCGGCCTTCTTGGCATTATTGTGCCGAAAAGCAG
>JANXGZ010000200.1 GCA_024958995.1 Methylococcales bacterium
TCAGCGCCAATTCCCTTTTCAGCCAGAACCAGTCGCGCACGATGACAGTAGATCCCCGTCAGTGAAGAAAACAAAATCATTCCTGATTTTCGGCTTACTATGTTGGCCACGACGTCCCCGTTAAATTTGGATTTATCCTAAAGTAGAGCGTTTCTAGTCTAGCATATTTTTTAATCGCCGGTCTGATTTCCGCTTCCAAGTCCAGATATTATTATCTAATAATCAATATGTTACGGCAAGTTTTGCGGAAAAAACCATCGAGAAAAGTACCGAAAAACAGCTCATTCGGGGGAAAGTTCAACCAGGGAAGAAGGAACCAGGCAGATTTCTGGATCGGCCGATCAAATCGAGCCTAATACGGCCCGGCCGGTACCGACACAGAGCCGCTGCACTGTGAAAACCCGAAGCGGTATTCGGCGGGGCAATCAACATGGCCACTCACCCTGCCTGCAGATTCATGCGGTCCCTGGAGAAGTCTCAAAACCGCTAATGAATGTCTTTCCAGTATTCCTTCTTCAGCAGGTACGCCACAAAGACAAAAAGCAGTAGGAACAGGATCACGTACTTGCCGAGGGCAATCCGCTGCAGCTTTGACGGTTCACCGACATAGGCCAGAAAATTCACCAAGTCCACCATCGCCCGATCAAACTGGTCCGGAGTCATGCGACCGCTGCCTTCGTGTTCGAAGCGGGCAAAGACCTTCTCGCCATCATCGGTGTTGAAAACGGCTTTCTGGTGACCCTGCAATTCCCAAAGCACGTTGGGCATCGCCACGTCCGGATACACCATATTGTTCACGCCAAAGGGACGCGATGGATCGATGTAGAAGCTTCTCAGGTAACTGTAGAGCCAGGCGGTTCCGCGAGACCGGGTGATCAGCGAAAGATCCGGGGGACGAGCCCCAAGGAACCAGGCGGCAGATTCTTTTGAATCCATGGCCGTGGTCATTGAGTCATGGATCGTCTTGGGCCCAACAATCAGGTCCTTTTTCACCACCTCTTCAGCCAGCCCGAGGTCGTTCGCGATCCTCGAGTAACGCATGTGCTTGGCAGAATGACAGCCCTGGCAGTAGGTAGCAAACAATTCCCCGCCCCGCACCAGCGAGGCCGTATCCTCCAGATCAATATCCGGGGAATCGAGTTCCATACCGCCTGACGCAAAGGCTAACGAGGAGGCAAGGAGCATCATCAGGCCGATCAATTTCTTCATTTCTGAGGCTTATTTCCAGTGTTTGAAAACCGTTCCCGGACTCTTGTCAGCAACGCGTCAAAGTTCAGAACCGGAACCTTGTAAACCTTCCCTGACCCGGCCTTGACCTCTTTCATTACGCTGTATTCTAGGAATTTTCTTTTCGCGCCGGGCCAATGCTTTTCACGAATGACTTCATCCAGTGGCGGATCGCAAGTCAGGCGTTCGGGAAGTTCACCGGTGGCCTTTTCATTCCGGGTGTAGAAGGGCATGAGCAGGAAGAAACCGAAATACAAAACCGTGAAGATCCGAGCAAAAATCACCGCAACCGGAGTCGCCGGCTGGGTTCCAAGGTAACCCAGCACAATGAAACTGATCGTAAACAGGGACAGAGCATACTTGAACGCCTTACTGCGGTAGCGAATCGACTTGATATTGCTTCTATCCAGCCAGGGCAGTACAAACAAAATCAGCACCGCACAACCCAGCGCCAAGACACCGCCAAACTTGTAGGGAACCGCACGCAAGATGGCGTAAAAGGGGGTAAAGTACCAAACTGGCACGATGTGTTCCGGGGTCGTCAGGGTATCGGCCGGAATGAAGTTTTCCCGCTCAAGAAAGAACCCGCCCATCTCCGGCATGTAAAATAGGATCACCGAGAAGACAAGCAGGAAAACCCCCACACCGACAATGTCTTTCACGGTGTAGTAGGGGTGAAACGGAATTCCGTCAACCGGTACCCCGTCGCTGTCCTTGTTGTCCTTGATCTCGACACCCTCCGGATTATTGGAACCGACCTTGTGCAAGGCCACCACGTGAAGGTAGATCAGGGCGATCAGGGCAAGCGGGACGGCAATCACGTGAAAAGCAAAAAAGCGGTTCAGTGTCGCGTCCGAAATAACGTAATCGCCGCGAATCCACTGCGCCAGGTCCTCGCCGAAATAGGGAATCGCGCCAAACAACGAAATGATGACCTGCGCTCCCCAGTATGACATCTGCCCCCAGGGCAGCAGGTAGCCCATGAACGATTCCGCCATCAGGCACAGGTAGATCAGCATGCCAAAGACCCAGACCAGTTCCCTCGGTTTCTTGAACGACCCGTACAGGAGTCCGCGGAACATGTGCAGATAAACCACGATGAAGAAAGCCGACGCACCGGTCGAATGCATGTAACGAATCAGCCAACCCCAGTTGACATCGCGCATGATGTATTCAACCGAGTCGAAAGCCAGTGCGGCATCC
>JANXGZ010000316.1 GCA_024958995.1 Methylococcales bacterium
GCTGGGTTCGGCTTTTGCCTCGCCCCAGACAGAGCTTCCAGCCTCCGACCTGGTGGGCAAGATCCGGGTGGAGATGCATTATGCGGTGAACTCCTATTTTCTGAAAGAGAACCAACTGCTTGAAGACTGCCTAAACATTCGTGATATACCGGTCATCTTGCTGCACGGTCGTTACGATCTGGTCTGCCCGGTCGAGGCCGGGTACACTCTAAGTCTGGCGCTGCCGGAATCGCGGCTGGAGGTGTTGCCTAATTCTGGTCACATCGCGCGTGGCGAAGAAATGGTCGATGCACTGGTCCGTGCGACCGACGAGATGCTTGAGAGGGTGGTCCGATGAGCACAAACCGACAGTTGATTATCGGCATCACCGGTGCGACCGGCGCGGTCTACGGCGTTCGCCTGCTGCGCTACCTGTCTGGCCTTGAGGGCTGGACGACGCACTTGGTGGTTTCGTCGGCCGGTGCTCTGAACCTCCAGCACGAACTGAACATGAAACGCCGCGAGGTCCATGCGCTGGCTGATTGTGTCTACGATGTGAACGATCTGGCAGCGACCATTGCCAGCGGTGGTCTGAAGACAGAGGGCATGATCATTGCCCCGTGCTCGATGAAGACCCTTTCGTCCGTTGCCCACGGTTTCTCCGACAACCTTATTTCCCGCGCCGCAGATGTGACACTGAAGGAACGGCGGAGGCTGATCCTGGTGCCGAGGGAGACGCCGCTAAGCCTGGTTCATATTCGCAACATGGCTTCAGTCACTGAAATGAGCGGGATCATCTTTCCGCCGCTGCCGGCGTTCTACGGCGGAAAAAAATCCCTGGACCAGTTGATCGACGAGAGCGTGGGCCGGATACTCGGTTTTTTCGGCATCGAGGCCCAAGAGCTCTACCAGCCCTGGACGGGGATGCATCCGGAAGACCGCCATCAACCCTGATCACGGGGCAACAACCCGCGACTAGGGTTGGCTTTCTTTCCAGCATGAGTGGACTTCCTGTCGGTGTTGGAAAGAAAAGCGATCCTTAAGTAATGGGCTTTGTCTATTAATTAACAGGTAAAAGATATTTTATAGCATAATATCTTACCGGCTATAATGTAGCCTTATGACGATAGGCCTGTAGGGTCTCATGGATCAGTTTTTGGCTTAGACGAAAGGGTTCCTTTGTTCCGGAGCCCATGTTGTCCGGGTCGATTTTAGGATCTGGCGATATCCTTACTTTTTGTGGTAGAAAGTCATGTATTGTATCCGTTGAAATATAAGGTCGTTCTATGCTGAAGTCGCTTCAAATCGAGCCGGAGAAATGCACCGGCTGCCTGCAATGTGAGATGGCCTGTTCCTACGAGAACGAGGGTGTCTTCAACCCAGCGAAATCCAGGATTAAGGTCTTTACCTTTCACGACGAGGGCCGCTTCGCACCCTACACCTGCACCCAGTGCGCGGAAGCCTGGTGCCTGCATGCCTGTCCCGTTGAGGCGATCATTTACAACCCAGAAACCGGTTCCAAGGACGTGGTCGACGACGTTTGCGTCGGATGCAAGGTCTGTACCATTGCCTGCCCCTTCGGTACCGTCAACTACAACCTAGACAGCGGCAAGGTGATCAAGTGCGACCTGTGCGGCGGAGAACCGGCCTGTGCCAAGGCCTGCCCGACCGATGCGATCACTTACGTCGATTCGGACCATACGGGTCTCAACCGCATGCGCGCCCATGCGGCGCAGTTACTTAATCCCTGATCGAGCGGAGGAATCACCATGGCCTGGACACAAAAGGTGCTGCGCGTTAATTTGACCCGCGGCAGTTGTGAACCGGAAGCATTGAACATGGACTGGGCCCGGAATTACCTCGGGCAGCGCGGTCTGGCAAGTAAGTACCTTGCAGAGGAAATGGATCCGAAGGTCGACCCCCTGTCGCCCGAGAACTTGATGATCATGGCGACCGGTCCCCTGACTGGGACCATGGCCTCCACTGGCGGGCGCTACTCGGTGATTACCAAAAGCCCGCTGACCGGCGCGATTGCCTGTTCCAACTCGGGCGGGTTCATCGGCGCGGAAATCAAGAACGCCGGCTGGGACATGATCATTTTCGAGGGTCGTGCCAGCGAGCCGGTCTACCTCTATCTGGAAAACGACAAGGCCGAACTGTTGCCGGCCGCGGATCTGTGGGGCAAATCGGTTTGGGAAGCCGACGCCGAACTGCACCGGATGCACCAGGACCCCCTGCTCAGGATCGCGACCATTGGCCGGTCCGCGGAGCA
>JANXGZ010000264.1 GCA_024958995.1 Methylococcales bacterium
GCCTGGCAAGAAAAACGACATCATGACCCTTTAGTTTGCCAACAACGAGCGGTGCCGAAGGTTGCCCAAACCCCGTTTTAACACTTTGCCGAACCGGGTTTTCTAAATCTGCAAGCCGGTTCAGACCTGAGCCTCCAATGATTGCTAGAAACCCCATCTTTACATCCCCTTGCAGGCATAAATGCCCGGCAGGTTGCGCCAGTACCCCTTGTAATCCATGCCGCAGCCAAAAAGGTAGCGATTTTCGGCTTCAAGCCCGACGAAATCAGCCTGGTGCGGCTTCGCCCGCCCCAGCAATTTCTCTACCAGAACCGCACTGTAAACCGAGGCCGCTCCCTGATCGGTACAGAACCGGGAAATCGCCTCAAGAGTCAGTCCCTCGTCGAGAATGTCGTCCACCAGCAGCACCGATCGACCATCAAGAGAAGACCGGGGAAGACTGATCCAGTTGATTTCGCTCCCGCTTGTTGCCCCCTGGTAACGACTGGCATGGATCACGTCCGTTGTAAGCGCGAAATCCAATCGCTCGATCAGCTTTGCCGTTGGTCCAATTCCCCCGGTCAGAACGCAAACAACCACCGGGTCTCGATCTCCCAATTCGCTCGCCACCTGTTCCGCCATCCGGTCGAAGGCCTGCTCCACCTGTTGTTGAGAATAAAGCCGATCCGCCTCTTGCCGAACCCTGTTGATTTCTTCAATATCGGTCATCGGGCCTGTCCCGTGTTCTCGAATTGGGTGACGGCAACCCGCCACTCTTGAGTCTTTTCCAGTTCATTGAGCCCAAATGCGGGGCGGCAAAGCATTTTCTTCAGCCGATTTTCACGGTCCGGTTGGATATACCCTGCGGCCAGATCAAGAACACTTTCAGCCGCTTCCGGCTGGTTGCAGATCAGAGCCATGTCACAACCCGCATCCAGCGCGATCCGAACCCGGTCGGCGTATGACCCGGCGTACCTGGCACCTGACATGCTGAGATCGTCACTGAATATCGCCCCCTCAAAACCGAGATCGCCACGCAGTACCTGCCTGATCCAGTAATCCGAGAAGCCGGCCGGCTGGTTATCCATCCGTGAATAAATCACGTGGGCCGGCATGACCCCTTCCAGCCCCTCTTCGATCAGACGTCGGAAAGGAATCAGATCATGGCCATCCAGTTGTTCCTGTTCACGATCATCCACCGGCAGTGTCAGATGAGAATCTTGTGCGACTCCACCATGCCCTGGGAAATGTTTTCCAACCGCAGCCATTCCTGCCGCCCGCATTCCGGAACGAAACGCCAATGCGTGCTCCGTCGCAACTTCCGGCCGCTGACCGAAGGAACGGTCGCCAATGATCTGGCTGATTCCAGAATCCACATCAAGTACCGGTGCGAAACTGAAGTCGAGCCCAACGGCCAGCAATTCGGCAGCCATCAACCATCCAGCAGCTCGAGTTCTGCTCAGAGATTTTTCGCCGACGGCTGCGTAAGAGGCTGCCGGCGGAAGCCGCGTGAAGCCGTTCTGGAAACGCTGCACCCGTCCCCCTTCCTGATCGACAGCCAATAGCAATTCACCGTTTCGTATGCTGCGGATTTCCCGAACCAGTTCCCTGACTTGTTGGGCCGACTCATGGTTGCGTGAAAACAGGATCACACCGCCCACGCCGGGATGCCGAAGCCTGTGGATTTCATCGTTCCCCACGGCCAGGCCTTCTATATCAAGCATCAGCGGCCCGATCGGCAAGGTGCTGGTCATTCGATTCCGACCCTAGAATTAACAAAGGGAGTCATCTTACTCGAAGCATCGGGATTTGTCAGAGACACTGTCCGCCCCTTTTCGCTTGGGTTCTTTACCACCCCCTCGAGGCAATGATAGGCTCTACGTACGGACTGAAACCGGATCCCTTTTGACCATGCCTTACCTCAAGATCAGCACCAACCAGCCCATGGGACAGGCAAAGCGGGAGAATCTTCTGCAGCAGGCTTCCAGCCAGGTCGCCGAAAGACTCGGCAAATCGGAAAAATATGTCATGGTGGAGCTCTCGTTCAATCCCGCAATGACATTTGCGGGCACTACCCGGCCCTGTGCCTACGTGGAAATGAAAAGCATCGGTTTGGTAGACACACGAACCACCGAGCTATCCGCCGCTATCTGTAAGCTGCTGCAGACTGAAATGGACATTTCCCCAGAACGCACCTACATCGAGTTCATGGATGTCCCTCGTAAGCTCTGGGGATGGAATAGCCGGACTTTTTAGAACTGCAAACCAGACCCGATTATCCACCGGATCAGAGTTTTGGACGCATCTGCGGAAAAAGAAGAACGTCTCGAATCGACGGCGAATCAGTAAACAGCATCACCAGCCGATCAATACCAATACCCTCACCCGCTGTCGGCGGCATCCCGTGCTCCAGGGCTACGATGTAGTCTTCGTCGTAATGCATGGCTTCCTTGTCCCCTGCTTCCTTTTCCATGACCTGCTTTCGAAAGCGTTCTGCCTGATCCTCGGGGTCGTTCAGCTCGGTGAAACCATTGGCGATTTCACGTCCCCCGACAAAGAACTCGAATCGGTCGGTTACCTCAGGGTTGCTGTCACTGCGCCGAGCCAACGGTGACACTTCGACCGGGTATCGGGTAATAAAGGTCGGTTTCATCAACCGGTGCTCAACGGTTTTCTCAAAGATCTCAATCTGGATCTTACCGAGCCCATAACTGTCGAGAACCGGGATGCCCAACTTTTCGGCAACGCCAACCGCCGAATTTCGGTCCTGGAGTTCGGACAAACCCAGTTCATCGTTGAAATGCAGGATCGACTCGACCACAGTCATCCTTTGGAATGACTGTGAAAAATCGTAGTGTTGCCCCTGGTATTCGATGTCCGCACTGCCCACCACTTCCTCAGCTAGACCCCGAAGCATTGCTTCAGTCAGGTCCATCAGGTCGGTGTACTCCGCGTAAGCCTGGTAGAACTCCAGCATGGTGAATTCTGGATTGTGCCGTGTCGAAAGCCCCTCGTTACGGAAGTTGCGGTTGATTTCGAAAACCTTTTCGAAGCCGCCCACTACCAGCCTTTTGAGGTATAGCTCTGGCGCGACCCTGAGGTACAAGCCCATGTCCAGGGCGTTGTGGTAGGTTTCGAAGGGACGCGCCGTAGCACCTCCTGGAATAGCCTGCATCATTGGCGTTTCAACTTCCAGGTAGTTCCTAGAAATCAGGAAGTCCCGAATGAAACTGATGATTCTTGACCGCATCCGGAAGGTCTGCCGGGTTGATTCGCTCATGATCAGGTCGAGATAGCGCTGCCGATATTTGATCTCCTGATCGGTCAGCCCGTGGAACTTTTCCGGCAAGGGACGCAACGCCTTAGTCAGAAGCCGGATGGCATCGACCTTGATGCTGAGTTCCCCGGTTCTGGTCCGGAATACCACTCCCTCGGCACCGATGATGTCCCCGATGTCCCACTTCTTGAACGCCTGGTTGTACCATCCCTCTGGCAGGCTGTCCCGGGTAACGTACAACTGGATCTTGCCCGACATGTCCTGAAGATGACAGAAACTTGCCTTGCCCATGATCCGGCGGGTCATCATCCTGCCCGAAACCCGCACCCTCACTGCATCGGCATCCAGGCACTCCGCATCCTTATCATCATGATCGGCGTGTAGCTGCTCGGCCAATGCATCTCTGCGAAAATCGGTTGGAAAAGCCTGTCCCGCCTCGCGTTCCAAACCAAGTTTCGCGCGCCGCTGTTTGATCTGTTCCTGTTCGTCCTGGTCTGACATTTCGAATCCTGGCTGAATAAAGTGGGTATTAAACTGTGATTCAAACGCCGCCTTTCAGGCTGGCCTCTATGAAGGGGTCCAGATTACCATCCAGAACCGCCTGGGTATTGCTGGTTTCCACACCGGTCCTCAGGTCCTTGATCCGCGACTGGTCCAGAACGTAGGATCGAATCTGGCTTCCCCAACCAATATCGGACTTGGTCTGTTCCAGTTCCTGCTGTGCGGCGCTGCGCTTGAGCATTTCCATCTCGTACAGCTTGGCCCTGAGCTGTTTCATCGCCGTTGCCTTGTTCTTGTGCTGAGACCGATCGTTCTGGCACTGCACCACCGCATTGGTCGGCAAATGAGTGATTCTCACGGCCGACTCGGTCCGGTTGACGTGCTGTCCTCCGGCGCCACTCGCTCGGTAGACGTCAATTCTCAGGTCGGCCGGATTGATGTCAATATCAATATCATCATCGATCTCCGGTGAGCAGAATACGGCGGCGAACGAAGTGTGGCGACGATTTCCGGAGTCGAATGGAGATTTCCGAACCAGCCGGTGGACTCCGGTTTCGGTCCGAAGCCAACCGAACGCGTATTCGCCTTCGAAACGAATCGTAGCACTCTTGATGCCCGCAACATCGCCATCAGAGACCTCGATCAGTTCAGTCTTGAAACCCTTCCTTTCGCCCCAGCGCAGGTACATCCGCAACAGCATATCGGCCCAGTCCTGCGCTTCGGTTCCTCCTGAACCGGATTGGATGTCTACAAACGCGTTATTGGCATCCATCTGGCCGCAAAACATTCTACGGAACTCAATTGCCGCGACACGCGATTCCAGGCTCTCCAGGTCATGCACAATCGTCTCGACGATTTCTTCATCCTCCTCCTCCGATGCCATTTCCAGCAACTCTTCCGAATCCGCAAGCGAACCGTCGGTATCAAGGATGGTATTTACAATCTGTTCCAGTTGTCCTCTTTCACGGCCGAGTGCTTGGGCCAATTCACGATCTTCCCAAATCCTGGGGTCTTCGAGTTCGCGCAATACCTCTTCTAGGCGCTCCTGCTTGTTGTCAAAGTCAAAGGTACCCCCTAAGAGCCTGACAACGGCTTCTGAGATCGTTGATCTTGTGAATAATCGGATTGATTTCTTGCATTTTACTGATGTTCTAACTCTTCAACCTGAACAGATGCCGGACGGCCCCTCGGGGCGCAAAGGATAGCATAATTCCCAATAGTCCCCTCCAAGTTTTCAAAACCCGGAGCAATATCAAGCACCGGTTCGAAATGATCGTCAAAAATGAATAGAATTACAA